>JAZNOE010000034.1:0-20846 GCA_045580625.1 Acutalibacteraceae bacterium
CCGACGGCGAGTTCACCTATTATCCCGCCGCCTACGAAACCGTCCTTTCCGTAGGCTCGGTAAACAAAAAGAAAAATGAGATCTCCGATTTTTCTCAGCGTGGCGAGTGGGTTGACATCTACGCCCGTGGCGAAGAAATAACCATCAAAACGTTAAGCGGCGACAAACGGGATAGCGAGGGCACGTCCTATTCTGCCGCCATCGTCACCGCCCGTGCCGCCCGACTTTTGCAAAAGAACAAAAACCTAACCCCGGGCCAGCTTCGAGAAAAACTGCTTAAAAAAGCAAAACAACGCGACAGCGAAATATTGATACTAAATTGAATTTCTGAATTTATAAATCAAATGTAATTGACCACACAAATAGCGGTAGGCGTATGCTTGCTGCTATTTGTATTTTATGGGCAGAAGAGTATTGGTCCTATTATCACACACTCGTATGTTTTTAGTTCCCCAATAATTCAATAATTTTTCGATTTTGAGGTTAAAATAAGTTTGTGTGTCTTAAAAGTGGCTTGTTAAGGTTGTTTTTTCGACTAAAACGGATAAATTTCCTAAAAAATATGTTGGTCCTATATTGACACACTCGTGAGTGGTAGCCTCATTTTGCAAAAAGGAAAACTAATAGGCGCGGTTACGCATGTGCTTATTGATAACCCCACAAAGGGTTACGGTATATTTGCAGAGAATATGTTAGAAACGGCACAAAGTGTGGCTAAAGAACAATTAAAAAATGTATCATAAATGCGCGAATCCGTTGCAGAAGATTTAATTTCTGCAACGGATTCGTTGTGTTTTTTATAATTATATCTTATTATTCGGAAAGGTATTGCTTGATACTTTTTCCGATTTTTCGTTTAAAAACTGTTCTGAAATAACCGACATCTGAATAACCGCAACGATAGGCGATTTCTTTTTGAGAAAAATAGTCTGTTTCCAAGAGATTTTTTGCATACTGAATTCTTAAGGTGTCAAGAAAGTCCTTTGGTGATGTGCCATATACGCGATTAAATTCCCGACGATAGTAAGCAGGGGATACACATGCTTGTGCAGCTAAGCTTTCGATTGAAAGCTCAGGATTCCAGAAATTTTGTCGCATATGTTCAGCTGATTCTATGATTCTGTTATCTTTCGGATTTGAAGTAAAACCAACATCATGGGTAAGCTCGGATAAAATTTCATATAAAACAGAAGTTATACGATAGGTTGAGCCGATATCGTTTTCATATTTAAGGCACAACGCTTTTGTGAATAATTCTTTGTATTTTTGGGCATCGGGCACTTTAAACACTTGGATTTCTTCCATTGCGAAATTTATCATATGAAAATGAATTACAAGTATATCTTCTTCTAAATTATTTCGCTCGTATGCCACACCGGCGGGTATAATACAAACACTTGTTGGTTCAAAAGTGATGGTTTTGCCTTTGCATAAATATTTACCCGCAGTTTTTAATCTTAATGATATAGCCGAATAGGTGCGGGCAGGTACAAAAACTTTTTCGTGTTTCTGGTGATAGTTTAAAACATCACTAACTGTAATAGCAAGATTTTCGGGCAGCATTTAATCACCTCATATTGATTTTAACAGTTTTTGTAGCGAAAATCAACTGTTTTATAGCGAAAATCAACTTGTTTTATATCGGTATTTCTATATAATTGAGTTGTAATAATTTTTGAGGTGAAAAAATATGAATTTTTGTTCTAACCCAACCGATTTGCGAATAACTGATATGCGCTTTGTTGATATCGACGGCGCCCCCAAAAGGTGTACTATTTTAAGAATAGACACAAACCAAGGTATTTCGGGCTTTGGTGAAGTGCGTGATGCTTCATCGAAAACCTATGCGCTTATGCTTAAAAGCAGAATTATAGGCGAAAATCCTTGCAATGTAGACAAAATTTTCCGCAAAATTAAACAGTTCGGCGGTCCGTCACGTCAAGGCGGCGGCGTTTCAGGTATTGAAATTGCTCTTTGGGACCTAGCCGGTAAGGCATACGGTGTACCGCTTTATCAGCTTTTGGGCGGTAAATTCCGCGATGAGGTGCGTGTATATTGTGATACCGATGTTGACGGTAAGCACACAGGTCACGATATGGGACTTGCCTTAAAGAAAAGAATGGAAATGGGCTTTACTTTCTTAAAAATGGACCTTGGTATCGGTCTTCTGCTTGATGAACCCGGCACACTTAATGCGCCGCTTGGTTTTATTGATGATATGAAAAAATATGCAAGTCATATTCTTAATGTTCAAGGCGGTAGCGTTACTGCAGATATGGTAAATCATCAAAAGAGTTATTCTATTGTTACTACCGCACATCCGCATACCGGTATTCATTTAACCGAAAAGGGCCTTGACTTCCTTGAAAACTATGTAAAAGAAGTCAGAGATGTTATTGGTTACGAAGTGCCTTTGGCTATTGACCATTTCGGTCATATCTGTGTTGAAGACTGCATTCGTTTTGCAAAAAGAATGGAGCCTTATAACCTTGCTTGGATTGAAGATATGATTCCTTGGATTTATACCGACCAATACGTAAGACTTAAGAATGCTACTACTATTCCTGTTTGCACAGGTGAGGATATTTACCTTAAAGAAGGTTTTGAAAGCCTTATTAAAGCAGGCGGTGTTTCGGTTATTCACCCCGACATTTTAACCTGCGGAGGTGCTTTAGAGCTTAAGAAAATAGGGGATATTGCAGACGAATATGGCGTTGCAACTGCTATTCATATGGCCGAAAGCCCTGTTGCTTGTCTCGCTGCAGTACATACGGCTGCAGCAATGCACAATGTTTTAGCACTTGAATTCCATTCGGTTGACGTTCCGTGGTGGGCAGATATGGTAACCGGAATTGAAAACCCGATTTTCAAGAATGGTTTCATTAAGGTTCCCGAAAAACCGGGTCTAGGTTTCGACGATCTTAACGAAGAAGTGCTTAGAGAACACATAAACCCCAATATTCCCGGTTATTTTGAACCTACCGATGAATGGAACAGAGAATTTTCAAACGACAGAATTTGGAGCTAAAGTTTATGAATTTTAATGATAGAGAAAAAATTATACAGTTGACACCACTTTGGAAAGGTGAAAGATTACCCGACGGCCGCCCTAAAGTAGAGGACAAGTATTTAGATGCGCTTTATGGTATGACCTTGGAAGAAGTATGGAAACCGATTTTTGTACTTGGTTATGAGCATCAGTTTGTTGGTGGCGGTGAAAATCCGATGCTGACCTTACATAATGATGACAGAAAGCTTGTGGGTCGTGCTGTTACCTGTACTTACTGTCCAACCCGTCCTGATTTGCATGATGTTCAGTTCGCTAAAGGCGCAGAGGATGGCTTGCAGGGCAATTATAACCAATGGGTTATAGACCATCTGTATGAGCGTGACGTAGTCGTATGTGATATGTACGATAAAATTTACAAAGGCACATTTTTGGGCGGTAATCTTACTACTGCTTTACAAAATCGCACCAAAACCGGCGGTGCAGTTGTTTGGGGCGGCATAAGAGACGTTGAACAAATGAAAAAAGTGCCGGATGTTCAGGTTTATTACCGTGGTATCGACCCAACACCTATTCGTGAGTTTGTTATGAAGGACTGGAATGATATTACAAACTTCGGTGGTGCTGTTTGCCTGCCCGGTGATATTGTATTCGGCGCAGGTGGCGGTGTATTGTTTATTCCTGCTCACTTAGTTGCTGATGTTGTTGAAGGTGCTGCTAAAACCCACGTTAAAGACGATTTTGGCTTTGAAATGATTTGTCAGGGTAAATTTACAACTGCACAAATTGACCGCAACACCTGGACAGAAGAAATGCTTGATATGTTAGTTGAGTGGATTAATACTGACCCGAGAGGCGAGGAATACCGCGACCTTGATTGGTCTAAGGAATATGACCTTGCAAGAAACGGTGACCCGAACGATACTCAGACGGCGCTTTAATTTATACCAATTAAGTAAGGAAATGAGATTATGATAGATATAAGCGAAAAAAGAAAATTATATATGGGTGCTTATGATGAAGATAAAGGCAATATTGATATGAAAATTGCCGAAGGCATCGAAAAATATCGTAAGGGCCATTGTAGAGTGCGTTTTGTTGATAAGAATGGCAATTCTGTTGCAGGTAAAAAGGTAAAGCTTACACAGAAAACCCATGATTTTAAGTACGGCGCAAATATTTTTATGCTTGATGAATTTGAAAGTGAAGAAGATAATCTCGAATACCGTCGCTTCTTTAAGGAGTATTTTAATCTTGCGACCGTTCCGTTTTATTGGGATGGCTTAGAGGCTGAAGAAGGCAATCCTCGTTATGATAAAAACAGCAAAAAGGTATATAGACGCCCTTCTCCTGATCTTTGTATGAATTATTGTGAAGAAAACGGTGTGACCCCTAAGCTTCACTGTCTTGTATATGATAAATTCACTCCTGAATGGTTACAAAAATTACCTTTAGAGGAAGTAAAGAAAAAGTATGAGGAGCGTTTCCGTCAGATTGCGGAGCGCTATTCCGGCAGAATGTACGAGTTTGAGGTTATAAATGAGTTACTTCTCGAAAAGGATTGGACACAAAAAACAAAATTAAGTGATACAAAAGATATTATCGAGTGGTCTTTTAATTTGGCGCAGAAGTATTTTCCCGATGAAGTGTTGGTTATAAACGAAGGAAATCCAATACCTCCTTTATCACGTGATGATTATAGAAATCCTTATTATATGATGATAGAAAACTCACTTCAAAAGGGTACTAAAATTGATAAAATCGGTCTTCAAAATCATATGTTTACAGGCGCGACCGCCCGTGATGAAGAACAGTATGAGAAATGTGTCCGTAATTTTGATAGGGATTTTTGCAATCCTAAATCAATCTGGAAGGGTTTAGATATAATTTCAGAGTTAGGTCTACCGCTTGAATTGACAGAGGTTACCATTCCCACCTTAGGCGATACCATAGAAGATGAAGAACTTCAGGCAGATATGCTAAAGCTTTGGTATTCTGTTTGGTTTTCACATCCTGCTGTAGAAGGTATAGTTTATTGGAATACTATTGACGGCTATGCTTACGATGATGGGAAATATTGGAATGAGAATAATTGCCGTGGCGGACTTTGGCACCATGATTTAACCCCGAAAAAATCAGCTGAAATGCTAAAAACCCTTTTTAGTAAAGAATGGCGTACTGATTTAGAGCTTATAACCGACAAGGACGGTTATATAGATTTCCGTGGTTTTTATGGTGAATATGAAGTAACAGCAGATGGTAAAACCAATAAGTTTGGTATTCATAAGAATGAGAATAACGGTTATAATTTGGAGATATAGAAATGGAAAAATATATACCTGTTGTAGTAAATAAAGAATTGGCAGAAACTGATAAGATTTTGAATGCCCTTAAAAACAACGGCATTAACTGTGCCGAAATTACCTTCCGCACCGCTTGTGCGGCCGAAGCGATTGAATATGCCTGCAAAAATTATCCTGATATGTCTATTGGTGCGGGTACTGTTATCAATGCTGAGCAGTGCGAATCTGCTTTAAAGGCAGGGGCGCAGTTTATTGTATCTCCCGGTCTTTCGGTTGCGGTTGCAAATATTTGCAACGAGAGAAATATTCCGTATTATCCCGGTTGTGTAACTCCAACTGAGATTATGCAAGCGCTTGAGCTTGGCATTACCACCGTTAAATTCTTTCCTGCAAACGTGTACGGCGGCCTTAAGGCGCTTAAGGCCTTGTCCGCACCATTTCCGCAGGTTAAATTCATTCCCACAGGCGGTGTTGACCGAAGCAATATTGATGAATTTTTGGCATTCGATAAAATTGCGGCTATCGGCGGCAGCTTCTTTGTAAAAGAAGCACTTGATAAGATGGAGGATTAATACTATGAAAAAAGTAGTTACTTTTGGCGAGCTTATGCTTCGTCTGGCACCAAACGGATATTATAGATTTTTCCAGAATGACCAAATGCAAGCCACCTTTGGCGGCGGTGAAGCCAATGTTGCGGTAAGTCTTGCCAACTATGGTTTAAATAGTGTTTATGTTACAAAGTTGCCTAAGCACGCAATCGGACAAGCAGCAGTTGATTCACTTCGTTATTTCGGTGTAGATACTTCTAAAATTGTTCGTGGTGGCGAACGTGTTGGTATTTACTATCTCGAAAAAGGCGCTTCACAGCGTGGCTCTGTTTGTATTTATGACCGTAAGTATTCCGCTATTCAAATGGCAAAGCCCGAAGATTTTAATTGGGATGATATTTTTGAGGATGCTGATTGGTTCCATTTTACAGGAATTACCCCTGCTCTTGGTGAAAATGTTGTTGAAATTTGCAAAGAAGCTTGCATTGCCGCTAAAAAACGTGGCGTCAAGATTTCTTGCGACTTAAATTACCGTGGTAAGCTTTGGACAAGAGAAGAAGCAAATAAGGCTATGACTGAACTTTGTCAATATGTAGATGTTTGCATTTCAAACGAAGAAGATGCAAAGGATGTTTTCGGTATTGAAGCCGAAGGTACCGACATTTACGGCGGCAAATTAAACCACGAGGGTTATAAAAGCGTTGCAAAACAGTTGGCCGACAAATTTGGCTTTGAAAAGGTTGCAATTACTCTCCGCACTTCAATTAGTGCAAGTGATAACGACTGGGCAGGTATGCTTTATGACGGCGAAAACTATTGCTTCTCAAAATCGTATCATTTACACATTGTTGACCGTGTAGGCGGCGGCGACAGCTTTGGCGGCGGACTTATTTATTCGATTCTTTCGGGCAAAACAAGTCAAGAAGCAATTGAATTTGCAGTTGCCGCATCAACACTCAAACACAGCGTTGAAGGCGACTATAATCGTGTGTCTGTTAGTGAGGTTGAAAAGCTTGCAGGCGGCGACGGCTCAGGCAGAGTACAGAGATAAAGGGTGAAAATATGAAAACAGCATTAGTTACAGGCTCTTCAAGAGGAATAGGCAGAGCCATAGCCATAAGATTAGCGAAAGACGGTTATAAAGTTTTGGTTCACGGCGCAGGAAATATTGCGAAAGCCGAAGAAACTAAAAGTATTATTGAACAAAACGGCGGTTGTGCAGAGCTAATTATCAGCGATTTGACCAATTTGGATAAAACACGAGAACTTTGTGAAAAGGTTAAAGAAATTGACGTACTTGTTTTGAACGCTTCTCTTCAATACCGCACACCCTGGCAGGAAATTACTCCCGATGCTTGTTATGAACAGTTAAACTGCAATTTTGTTTCAAGTATGATGTTAATTCAAGCCGTAGCGGATAATATGAAGAAAAATGGATGGGGCAGAATTGTAACTATAGGTTCTGTTCAGGAAGCAAAACCCCATCCCGATATGCTTGTTTATTCGGCATCGAAGGCGGCGCAAACAAATATGATGCAATCGCTTTCTCTCCAGCTTGCAAAGGATGGAATTACAGTTAATAATGTGGCTCCGGGTGTAATTTATACCGATAGAAATGTTGAAGCACTTTCTGACTCTGAATATGCAAAAAAGGTAACCGATAGCATACCTGTCGGCTTTTACGGCGAACCCGAGGACTGTGCCGGAATCGTATCGTTACTTTGCTCTGATGAGGGTAGATATATAACTGGTCAAAACATTTTCGTTGACGGTGGTAAAAGCGTACAATGAAAATTAAATTTTTAGGACAAAGTGGTTATATCATCAAAACTGAAAATACAGAAATAATGATAGACCCGTATCTTTCTGACAGTGTAAATCGTGTGGCGGGCAGACCGCGAACCTTGCCAATACCCATAAACCCTGCATATATAAAATGCGATGCGGTTATTTGCACTCATAATCACTTAGACCATTTAGACCCTGATACTGTAAATGATATAAATAACGGACAATTTTTCATCACCACAAATGAGGGAAAAATAGAACTTGAAAAATTTAACAAAACAAACGTAAAGGTTCTTAATAGAGATGACAGTATAACAGTAGGAGATATTGAATTAACCGCTGTTTTTGCCGACCATACTGTAGAAGCTTTTGGTTTAATTGTTAAAGCTGAAAATAAAACCTTATATTTTAGCGGTGATACGCTTTATAATGAAAAACTATTTGATATTTCAAAATATGAACCAGACATTACATTTATTTGCATAAACGGCAGACTAGGCAATATGAACGTTGAAGAAGCGCTTACAGTTGCAAACAAAATTGGTGCGAAGGTTAATATACCAAATCATTATGATATGTTTGCTTCTAACAGTGAAAACCCGTTACTGTTTTCGGAACATATAAGCGGTGGTATGGTGCTTGAATTTAATAAATATTACGATTTTTAGTATTTCTTGGTCCTATATTGACTCATTACAGAGTGTTGCAAAAAAACGAAGCATCCTGATTTTTGGATGCTTCGTTTTTTATGTTTACTTTTTTTGATTTTTTGATATAATAAGTTTAAACAGAAAGGCGGTGGCTGAATGCTTGGCTTGAAACGTGGTGAAGTTATGCTTTTTGAACACGAAAAAGAATGGGAAATTGAAGCTGAAAATACAATAAAACGCTTAAAGGATATTTTGGGAAATTCTATTGCAGATATACAGCACGTTGGAAGCACTGCAATACCGTCTATTAAAGCGAAGCCAATAATTGATATTGCTGTTGCTGTATATAATTTTAACGATATTTTAAAGCTTAAAAATGTGCTTAAAGAAAACGGATTTTACCATATACCCACAAACGAAGAAAATCAATTGCTGTTTGGTTGCGGTGATTTTTATAATGGTTCCGGCAGCTTACAAACCCACTTTGTTCATATTGTTTTAAACGGTAGTATGGATTGGATAAATTACATTAATTTCCGTAATTATCTAAACAGCAACCCCGATATTGCAAAAGAATATGAAGCTTTAAAATTATCACTTTGTGAAACTGTAAAAGACCGCGCAGAATATACTGCAGGTAAGCACAATTTCATTACTTTTACCTTACGAAAAGCACTTGTAAAATCGTATCTCGGAAAGAAAGTGCATATTGAAATTGACCGACCGATAGGTTACGTGCATATAAAGAAAAATTACACTTTAATTTACCCGATAAATTACGGTTATATACCGGGGGTTTTAGGTGGTGATGGGGAAGAGCTTGATGTATATTTGCTTGGTGTTAATGAGCCTGTTTTGAATGCTGATGTTAAAATTATTGGCATTGTTCATCGAGAAAATGATGTTGAAGATAAGCTGATTGCTGCACCTGTTGGTATAAATTTTTCAAAATCACAAATTGAAGAGTCTATAAGCTTTCAAGAACAATACTATAAGACATACGTGGAGATTTAATATGAGAGATTATATTTTGAAATTTTTTGAAGATTTTTCATATCAAAAAAGTGATGCTGAATTTTTGCTTTCGGCTTACGATAAAATTATAGAAAATCCTGATGCCAACACAATTTGGCAAGAGGCAATATCGCGTTATGAAAGTGATATTAATTGTGATTTTAATGAGCTTTTAAACTGTGCTGATAAGGTTTCAAATATACTTTCAATTCATAAATATACAACTGAATTATTACTATGTATATGTCTTACAAAGCGACTAAAAGCTGTATATGAAAGTAAAAACATAAGTCTTGAAATCTTTCATAACAGTATTCTTGATTTGCGTTATAAGCTGGAAGAATGTAAGCTTGTAAAAGGAATTTTAGGAAGCTTTGTTGGTTTTTGGTTTGATGGTTGGTTTAACCTTAAACGTTTTGCTTTGGGGCGTTTACAGTTTCATTTATCTGATTTGGGTATTGATTATAATAAAGATGGTATCAGCCTATCATCAAATTGTAAAGCTCTTGCGGTGCATATTCCACGAAGCGGTGCGCCGTTATCCGTTAATGCTTGTGATGAGTCGTTTAATATGGCTAAAAGCTTTTTTAAAAACGAATTTAATGATATTTGTGTTTTCACCTGCCATTCTTGGCTTTTATATCCTGAAAATGAAAAGATTTTGTCAGTCAAATCAAATATATATAAGTTTATGAAACGGTTTGATATAATTGATTTTGGCGTGAGTGAAAACAATGATGATTTGTGGCGGATTTATGACACTGACGAAAAAGATATAAATCTCTTACCTTGTGATAGCTCTCTTCGCAAAGCTTATGTTGAATATTTAAAAAACGGTGGAAAAATGGGTTGGGGATTTGGCATAATTGCTGCGGAATTTGATTTTGAATAATTATTTTAACGCTCCTTTTCTAAGGGGCGTTTTTTATGCAAAAAATAATGCATAAAATAGTGAAATATGCTTGAAAATATGCATTATTTATTATATAATATAAGTTGTATTATTATGTGTGAGGTGCATTATGACACGTAGACAAGCAAGAGAAGAAGCATTTATCTTGATTTTTGAAAAGGTGTTTAATCAGGATTCGGTTGAAGAGATTTTAGAAATTGCCGCCGAAACACGCGATTTAGTTCCCGATGACTATATAAAAACGGTTTTTGCAGGAGTTTATGATAAGCTTGATGAATTAGATGAGGTTATTTCAAACAATTCAATTGGTTGGAACATTAAACGAATTTCAAAAACTGCTTTGTGTGTTTTAAGACTTGCAATTTATGAAATTAAATTTATGGATGCTATTCCCGTTGCAGTTTCAATTAACGAAGCTGTTGAGCTTTGTAAGAAATATGCCACAACTGAAGATGCATCTTTTGTAAACGGTATTCTTTCAACCGTTGCTAAAAACGTTTAAGATGGATGCTCTTTCTGTTAAACAGTTAAATCTCTTTGTTAAGTCACTTATTGAAGGGGATGCCCGACTTAATAACGTGTACGTAACGGGCGAGATTTCTAACTTTAAAAACCATTACCAAAGCGGTCATTTGTATTTCAGTCTTAAGGATAACGACGCGGCAATTGCCTGCGTAATGTTCAGGTCTTATGCTCAAAGGGTTAAGTTTAATGTGTGTGACGGGCAAAGGGTTGTGCTTCGCGGTCGCGTTTCACTATATGAAAAAGACGGTAAATATCAGTTTTATGCCGAAGAAATGCACGAACAGGGTCTTGGCGATATTTCACTTCAGTTTCAGCAGATTAAAGAAAAGCTTGAAAAAGAGGGGCTTTTTGATGTTGAAAATAAACGCCCAATTCCAAAATTTCCGAAACGAATTGCGGTTATCACGTCTGATACGGGTGCCGCCGTGCAGGACATTTTGAATATTACCGCGCGACGTTTTCCGCTTTGTGAAATTATGCTTTGTCCCGTTGCGGTGCAGGGTGAAAATGCCGTACCCACAATGCTTGATGTGCTTGACCGCGTTTACGCACTTTCAAATTGCGATACGATAATTATCGGTCGCGGGGGCGGGTCGGTTGAAGATTTGTGGGCCTTTAACAGTGAGGCTTTGGCAAGAAAGATTTATGAATCACCAATTCCGGTGATTTCGGCTGTCGGTCATGAAACCGATTTTACTATTTGTGATTTTGTTGCCGATTTACGTGCCCCCACACCTTCTGCTGCGGCGGAGCTTGCCGTACCTGATATGAACGAGCTTTTATCCCTATTACAAAAGCGAGAAGCATTGCTTAAGGAAATGCTTTCAGCCAAATATAGGCTTTGTAAAACACGGTTTGATTATTTGATACAAAAATCAGTTATGTCTGACCCGCTAATAATTACTCAAATACGCGGGGAAATGCTTGACCGATTAAATGAAGGTATGATTTCGTTGTTTACTTCAAATTTAAGCCGCGAAAAAACACGCTTTGCCGAATGTGTTGCAAGGCTTGATGCTTTAAGTCCGTTAAAGGTGCTGTCACGCGGTTATGCAATTGCCGAAAAACAAGGCGTTGCAATTAAAAGCGTTAATGATGTGAACAGCGGTGACAGGTTAAATTTAAGACTTTGCGACGGCAATATTGATTGCATTGCCGATATTAAGGAGAAATAAATGGAGAATAATTTTGAAAACAAGCTTTCAGAGCTTGAAAAAATAGTTTCTAAGCTTGAAAGTAATGAAATATCACTTGATGAAGCTATCAAGCTTTTTGAAGACGGTGTAAAGCTTTCGGGTGACTGCCGTGAAATTTTGGAAAATGCCGAAAGAAAAATTAAAACACTTACCGAATGTGAGGCGGAAAATTCTGATGATCAATAATATTTTTGATTATTATAAGCCTTTATTTGAAAACCGCATTGATGAGCTTTTACCCGAAACTGATGCCCCCTATAATGAGGTTGTAAAGGCGGCGCGTTACAGCTTAAAACTTGGCGGCAAGCGTATTCGCCCCATTATTATGATGGAATTTTGCAAGCTTTTCGGCCAGGATGAAAAATCCGCGCTTGATTTTGCAATTGCGCTTGAAATGATGCACACCTATTCACTTATACATGATGATTTACCTTGTATGGATAATGATGATTTCCGTCGTGGCAAGCCCTCCTGTCATAAGGCTTTTTCGGAAGATATGGCGCTTTTGGCGGGTGATGCGCTTTTGACAGAAGCATTTGCCGTTGCGGCTAATGCCGATTCAAGCGATACTGTTAAAATTAAAGCAGTTTCAACCCTTTCGCAAATGGCAGGCTTTTCGGGTATGCTTGGCGGTCAGGTAATTGATTTATCGTTCGTTAAAAATCCACCCGATATTGACTCTCTTTGTGATATGTATGCAAGAAAAACCGGTTGTCTTTTGCGCGCGGCGGCAATAATTGGTGCAGTATGCGGAAATGCCGATGAAATTGAAATTGAAAAGGCAGATGTTTTTGCGCAAAAGGTTGGTCTTGCTTTTCAGATAATTGATGATATTCTAGACGTTATCGCTGATCCCGAGCTTCTCGGTAAGCCTGTCGGCAGTGATGATAAAAACCAAAAAACCACTTTTGTAAGTCTTTTGGGTCTTGAAGGCGCTAAAGAAGAAGCAACAAGGCTTACTGATGAAGCTTTAGAAATTTTAGAAAGCTTTAGCGGGAATACTGAAAATATTAAAGCTCTTACAAATTATTTGCTTGATAGAAACTTTTAAGGGATGTTAATTTGGAATATAAAATTTTAAACAATATTAAATCACCGCAGGATGTAAAAAAACTTAGTTATAATGAAGTGGATACACTTTGCTGTGAGATTCGTGACTGTATAATTAATACTGTGTCTGAAAATGGTGGGCATCTTGCTGCAAATCTTGGCTCGGTTGAGTTGACTGTTGCGGTTCATCGTGCCTTTGATTCACCTAAAGACGCAATAATATTTGACGTTGGTCATCAGTGTTATACTCATAAGCTTTTAACGGGCCGTTTTAACGCGTTTAAGACTTTAAGAAAGGAAAATGGCCTTTCCGGATTTATGAAGCCGAATGAAAGCATACACGACCCCATTATTACAGGGCACAGCAGTAATTCAATTTCTGCTGCTTACGGTATTTACCGCGCCAAAAAGCTTAAGGGTGAAGACGGCTCAGCTGTTGCGATAATCGGTGACGGTGCTTTAACTGGTGGTATGGCTTATGAGGCGCTTAATCACGCTGGGGACCACAGCGGTAATTTTATTGTTATTTTGAATGATAATGAAATGTCAATTTCGCAAAACGTTGGCGGTATGTCAAAAAGCCTTACCAAGCTTCGCAACAAGGCAAGATACCATCGTTTTAAATTCGCTTTTGGCAGATTTTTAAACCATATTCCGTTTATCGGGCATTGGCTTTATCGCTTCTTCTACCGTGTTAAGGAAGTATTTAAAAGCGCAGTTTACCGCCGCAATATTTTTTCGGCTTTCGGCTTTAATTATCTGGGTCCGGTTGACGGGCACAATATAAAGGATATGGAATCGCTTTTCAAAATCGCACAATGCTATCAGCGCCCGACTGTTATTCACGTTGTGACAACAAAGGGTAAGGGCTATGAGCTTGCGGAAAAAAGTCCCAACAGCTATCACGGTGTTTCTCCCTTTGACCTTAACGAAGGCGTGTGCGCAAGCGGAAAAATCACTTTTTCGGATATTGCGGGTCGCACTTTATGTGAAATGGCTGAAAATGATGACAGAATTTGTGCCGTAACTGCTGCGATGGAAAGCGGTACCGGACTTTCTGATTTTGCCGCAAAATATCCTGACAGATTTTTTGACGTCGGCATTGCAGAGCAACACGCTGTTACATTTACAGCTGGTCTTGCAAAGGGTGGGTTAAGGCCTTATTTTGCGGTTTATTCATCATTTTTACAACGTGCTTATGACCAGATTATTCACGATTGTGCGATTGGTAAAGTTCCTGTTACTTTACTTGTTGACAGGGCGGGTATTGTCGGTGAAGACGGTGAAACACATCAAGGTCTTTTTGATGTTTCTTTCCTTACGTCAATTCCCGGTGTTACAATTTTTTCACCCACTTACTATGATGAGCTTATACACGTGATTAATCTGTCTTCTATGCTTGACGGTGTTACTGCTATTCGTTATCCGCGTGGCACCGAAATCCCGTCAAATGCTTTTAACGTTGATTATAAATGCGATTATACCGTTTTTAACGGTAGTGGTGACAAAATTATCATAACATACGGAAAACTGTTTTCAGAGGCTCTTAAAGCAAAGGAAGCGGATGATTCAATAACCGTTATAAAGCTTAATAAAATTTTCCCGATAAGCGACGAGCTTGTAAAGGGGCTTAAAAATTGCAAAAAAATTGATTTTTATGAAGAAACCATTAAAAGTGGGGGAATAGGCGAGCACTTATCCGCTATGCTTTATGAAAACGGTTTTGACGGTAGCTTTGTTATTCACGCTGTTAATAATGAATTTGTTCCGATGTCTTCAACTGCTTCGGCACTTGAAAGACTTGGACTTGACTGTGAAAGTATGTTAAGGAGTTAATATGCCTAAAACAAGATTAGATGTTGCTCTTGTAGAGCAAGGCTTTGCCGAAAGCCGAGAAAAGGCTAAAGCGATTATAATGTCGGGTATTGTTTTTGTTAATAATCAAAAATCTGATAAAGCTGGCAACACCGTTAAACCTGATGATATAATTGAAGTAAGGGGTAAAACCCTTAAATATGTAAGCCGTGGCGGTTTAAAGCTTGAAAAGGCAATGCAAGTGTTTCCGATAAGTCTTGAAAATACAGTATGCGCCGATATTGGCGCTTCAACCGGCGGTTTTACCGACTGTATGCTTCAAAACGGTGCTGTTAAGGTTTATTCAATTGACGTTGGCCGCGGTCAGCTTGCCTGGAAGCTTCGCACTGATGATCGTGTTATAAATCTTGAAAACACAAATTTCCGTTACGTTACAAAAAATGAAGTTCCTGATGAGCTTGATTTTGCATCGGTTGATGTATCTTTTATTTCGCTTTATCATATTTTTCCTGTTATGCGTACTTTTTTGAGAGATGGCGGTGAGGCGGTTTGTCTTATAAAACCACAGTTTGAAGCGGGGAAGGAAAACGTCGGCAAAAAGGGTGTTGTCAGGGATAAAAACGTTCACATTGCCGTTGTTGAAAAAATAATTGATTTAATTCTTGAAAATAATTACACCCTTTTGGGTCTTGATTTTTCTCCCATTAAGGGTCCTGAAGGCAATATTGAATATCTTTGCCATATCAGAAAAACCGAAAATGCTGAAAACTTATGTGAAGTTTCCGCATTGGAGGTTGTCGAAAAATCCTATAACGCTTTAAAGGAGGGATAACCCGATGGTAATTGCAGTTTTGCCAAATCTTGATAAACGCGGTGCGGCTGACGTTGTTGAAAAGCTTGGTCTGCTTCTTAAAAAAGAAGGTGTAAAGGCTTATTTGCCCGATACTATTTGCAGTCCGAATTATGAACACGCGCCCGAAGATGATTTATATAAGCTTGCTGACGTTATTATAACTATCGGCGGTGACGGTACAATTATTCGTTATGCAAAGCGCGCGGCGCTTGATAGCAAGCCTGTTTTGGGGATAAATGCAGGCAGAATGGGTTATCTGGCCGATATTGAACAAAACGAGCTTCATCTTATTTCAAACCTTATAAAGGGTGATTATAAAATTGAAAACCGAATGATGCTTGACGTTTCTTTTTATGAAAACGGCAATAAGCTGGGTCAATATTCTGCACTTAATGATGCGGTAATAACAAGCGGTTTTATTTCTCGTATAATTGATATTTCTGTTGCGGTTGAAAGGGATGCCATTAATTACCGTGCAGACGGTCTTATTGTGTCAACTCCAACAGGCTCTACGGCATATTCAATGTCTGCGGGCGGTCCTATTATCGACCCCTCAACCGAAAATATCTGCATTACACCAATTTGCTCTCATTCACTTTCGGCAAAGCCTATTTTAATGAGTGCGAATACAACCCTATCTCTTAAATCTTTTTCTAAAAAGAGAACTGAAATATATCTGACTGTTGATGGCCGAAAGGTAGCAAACGTAAAGCCTTACAGTGAAATTAAAATTACAAAATCTAAAAATTCCGTTCAGCTTATCCGTTTAAGCAACCGTTCATTTTATAAAACAATGTCGGTGAAATTCAAGGACAGCAGGAGTGTTTAATTTGAAAAATAAAAGACAGCGCGAGATTTTGGCTATTATTGAAGAAAAGGTTGTTTTTACACAAGAAGATCTTCAAAACGAGCTTTTAGCTCTCGGATATAACGTTACACAATCAACCGTTTCACGCGATATTAAGGAGCTTCGCTTGGTTAAAAGCCATGATGCTAACGGTAATTACCGTTACGTTTCTCACGATTCAAAAAATATTAAGCGCGACACAAGCCATTATAACGAGCTTTTTACAAAATCGGTTAAAAGTGTTGATTATGCCGTTAACAATGTTGTAATTAAGACCCATTCGGGTATGGCTTCAACTGCTTGTGTAGCATTGGATGAAATGTTCGGTGATATGATGCTTGGATCACTTGCGGGGGATGACACAATTTTTATTGTCACCCGAAGTGAAACACATTCGAAAATTTTAATTGACAAAATAAACAATATTTTATAATCTGGCGGTTTAAAATGCTTAAATTTCTTCATATTGAAAATATTGCTGTTATCGAACGGTCTGATATTGATTTTAAAAGTGGCTTTAACGTTCTGACAGGTGAAACAGGTGCAGGTAAATCAATTTTAATTGATGCAATAAATGCTGTTTTGGGTGAAAGAGTTTCTAAAGATCTTATCCGCAATGGCTGTGAGAATGCCTTGGTCTCTGCTGTGTTTGGCGAGCTGTGCAATGAAACGATTAAGGTGCTTGAAGGGTTTGAAATTTTTCCCGATGAAGAGGGAAATATTTTAATCACTCGTAAGCTTTCACTTAACGGCAAAGGTCTTATTAAAATTAACGGTATGCCTGTTACGGCAACTGCTTTGCGTGAAATATCTCAAAACCTTATAAACATTCACGGTCAGCACGATAATCAGGCTTTGCTGATACCCGAAAATCATTTGGGTTATATTGATGCAATTGCCGATAACGGCAAAGCAATTGAAAAATATTATAACGAATTTAAAAATCTTAATTCTATAAGAAAAGAGCTTCGCGCTTTAGAAATGGATGAGGATGAAAAGGCGCGTAAGATTGATATATTAAAATATCAGATAAATGAAATCGAAGCCGCAGGCATTAAAGCGGGCGAAATTGAAGATTTAAAACGTCAGCTAAAAATTGCCGACAGCTATGAAAAGACCTTTAAGGCTCTTTCCAATGCCGAATTTCTTTTAAGCGGTGACGACAATAACGACGGTGCTTTAACACAGCTTCGTAATGCAAACAAACAACTAATTTCGGCCGAAGCCGTAAGCACTGACAAGCTTCAGGAAGCAATTACCTTGCTTGAAGATTTACGTGCTGAAATTGGCGGATTTTTAAATAATTCCGAATATGGTAATTTAAATTCTGATGAAATTAATCAAAGACTTGACTATATATCGCGTGTTGTGTTAAAATACGGCGGTAGCGAAGAATCGGCTATTGACTTTTTGGCCGATGCAAATACTCAGCTTGAAGCTATAACAATGTCTGACAAGCGCATAATTGAATTATCGGATTTGTTAGACAAATCTACCGAAAAGCTTATTTCTTTGGCTGATGACCTTACAAAGATAAGAAAACAAGCCGCAACGCGTTTACAAGCACAGGTTTGTGAAATTCTCAAAGAGCTTAATATGCCAAACGTTAAATTTGCGGTTGATTTTCAAAAGGGTAAATACACCAAAGTCGGCTGTGACAACGTTGAATTTATGATTTCAGCAAATGCGGGTGAAAACCTTAAGCCCTTACATAAAATTGCCTCCGGCGGCGAGCTTTCACGTGTTATGCTTGCAATTAAAAGCGTTTTACTTGATAAAGACCCCGTTGGTACAATGATATTTGATGAAATTGATACAGGCATCAGCGGTTATGCGGCTGATAAGGTGGCAAAACAGTTAAGGTTTGTGTCAAAGGGCAGACAGGTAATTTGCGTTACACATTTAGCCCAAATTGCCGCTGCTGCTGATGAGCATTTGCTCATTGAAAAAACAACTGAAAGAGGGCGCACGTTCACAAACGTTTCTTCGCTTTCTTATGAAGAAAAAATACACGAAATCGCCCGTATTATGTCAGGTACTGACATCACTGAAAATTTATATAATTCCGCAAAGGAACTAATAGACAGGAGCATTTAATTATGAAAATTTATGATGAACTTGTAGCCCGTGGTTTAATTGCACAGGTTACTGATGAAGATGAAATTCGTGACCTTGTAAACGAAGGTAAGGCAACCTTTTATATTGGTTTCGACCCGACTGCCGACAGCCTTCACGTTGGTCACTTTATGGCGCTTTGCCTTATGAAGCGCCTTCAGATGGCTGGTAACAAGCCTGTTGCGCTGATTGGTGGCGGTACCGGTTATATTGGTGACCCATCAGGCAGAAGCGATATGCGTTCAATGATGACACCCGAACAAATTCAGCACAACTGCGACTGTTTTAAAGAACAAATGAGCAAATTTATTGAATTTGGCGAAGGTAAAGCACAAATGGTTAATAATGCCGACTGGCTTTTGGACCTTAATTATATTGAGCTTTTGCGTGAGGTTGGTTCTTGCTTCTCGGTTAACAATATGCTCCGTGCTGAATGCTATAAGCAACGTATGGAAAAGGGGCTTTCTTTCCTTGAATTCAATTATATGATTATGCAAAGCTATGACTTTTATCATTTGTATAAGGAATATGGCTGTAATATGCAGTTTGGTGGTGACGACCAGTGGTCTAATATGCTTGGCGGTACCGAGCTTATCCGTAAAAAGCTTGGTAAAGACGCTTACGCAATGACCATCACTTTGCTTTTAAATTCTGAAGGCAAGAAGATGGGTAAAACCGCTTCTGGCGCTGTATGGCTTGACCCTAAAAAGACATCACCTTATGAATTTTATCAATATTGGCGCAACGTTGGTGACGCTGACGTTCTTAAATGCATAAGAATGTTAACATTCTTACCGCTTGAAGAAATTGACAAGATGGATGAATGGGAAGGCAGCCAGCTTAACACCGCAAAAGAAATCTTGGCTTATGAGCTTACAAAGCTTGTTCACGGCGAAGAAGAGGCTGAAAAAGCACAAACTACAGCACGTGCAATTTTTGCTGGTGCCGGCAGTCACGAAAATATGCCCACAACCGAGCTTTCGGCTGATGACTTTACTGACGATAAAATCGGTGTGCTTTCGATGATGGTAAAAGCCGGTCTTGCAGCTTCTAACGGTGAAGCAAGACGTCTTGTTCAGCAAGGCGGCGTAAGTATTAATGATGAAAAAATTACCGACCCTGCATATTCACTCGAAATATCTGCTTTTGATAATGAAATTATCCTTAAAAAAGGCAAAAAGATATTTAACAAGTATATCGTAAAATAAAATCTTAACCCCCGATTTTTCGGGGGTTATTTTTGTATAATTTTCCATTTAAAAGGCAAAATAATTTCAAGGAGCTGATAAAATGGTAAATTTTAATGAATCAAACACCAAAACCAATTTAATGCGTGCCTTTGCGGGCGAATCACAGGCCAGAAACCGTTACACCTTTGCGGCTGAAATTGCAAAAAAGCAAGGGCTTTATGTAATTGAGGCTGTATTTAACCTTACAGCCAATCAAGAGCTTGCTCATGCAAACGTATTTATGAAGCATATAAGTGACTTTAACGGTCAAAATATTGAAGCAGACGGCACTTATCCTGTTGAGGTTACAAATTCTGTTGTAGAACTTTTAGAAAATGCAAATCATAACGAAAATGAAGAATATGAAAAAGTATATAAAGAATTTGAAAAAGAAGCCGAAAGGGAAGGGTATATGGCGGTTGCAAATTCTTTCAAAGAAATTGCCGAAATTGAAAACGAACACGCAAAACGTTTTAAGCTTTTTGCAGATTTATTAAAGCAGAATAAACTTTTTGTAAGTGACGTTGAATGTGAATGGATGTGTCTGAATTGTGGTCACATTTATAAAGGTACAAACGTGCCTGATGCCTGTCCGGTTTGTTATCACGAAAAAGGTTATTTTGTAAGAATTGAATTAGCACCGTATTATCCGGAGAATAAATAGTTCGTTAATTTTTTAACAAATGATAGGTGACAGGGTAGTACGATAGGTAATAAAAAAGAGCATCTCAATTAAGAGATGCTCTTTTTGGTGCCGGTGGCCGGACTCGAACCGGCACGCTGTCGCCAGCGGTGGATTTTGAGTCCACTACGTCTGCCAATTCCATCACACCGGCAAATTTATTTGACCTTGCTATTATACATTAAATATAATATAAAATCAAGTGTTTTTTGAAGGAAAAATTAACTTTTTAATTAATTTTTTAAAAAAAATGAAAAAAGCCATCGAATAGAAATTTTTCCAACATATAAAGTATTGTCAGAGAAATTTCT
>JAZNOE010000035.1:0-10521 GCA_045580625.1 Acutalibacteraceae bacterium
CCGCGGAACCCATTTAATGGGTAGTAAGTAAACAATGCATGGCTGGCAGGCCAACCTCAAAACGCACTTGTGCGTCGCCTGTAACGATTAGGGCTATGCCCGAAAATGAAAAACCACCCGCTATGCGGGTGGATATTTATTATTTATCAGACAAATGCTTTGAAATAAGTATACTGCAAATTATAAGCGCTGCTGCAAAAATACCTTCCGATAGAAAGCCAAATATATTACCGTTGCTTATATAACTAATTGCGGCAATAATTGAAAGCACCGCGAAAATAATAAGCCAAGGCTGAACCTTGTTCGCACCGATAAGGTTTTCTTCACCGGCTTCACCGCTTTTGTAAACTGACTGAATAAGACGGTGAATTTTTTTGCGACCGGCAATATTTACAATAAGCATAATAATTGCAAGCAAAACCAAAAATCCGCCAAAGAAGACCGCCACTGCAGAAATTAAAGCTATAACCGCGGCTGAAAGCATAAGCATGGGGCCAAGCTCTTCGGTTATAAATTCTTCAATGCTTATTCCGCCCAAAATGGGAAGACCAAGCATTACAACAGTATAAAGCACACCGCTTACAGCCACAATAACTGCCAGCACGTATTCAATTACGTAAGCGGCATAAACCGTACCGCTTATTACCTTTATGTGCTTGTGTTCAACAATGTTTTTGCGACCGCCTGCGTATGTAAGCCAGGAAAAAATCGTTATAAGCAGGGTAAGTACATTAAACCCGCCCCACAGTAAGGTGCAGGCAACCCCTGCCGTTAAAAGAATACAGACAACCAGAAAAAGGTCATCCTTTATAAAGGCTAAAATCCGCGGTGTGGGACAAACCACAACAGGCTCTGGATCACGGGTGGAAGGCTTACCGCATTTCGGGCAATAAGCAAAGGCTTCCGCTCTTTCAAAATTGCAATGTGGGCATTTCATATTTTACAACCCCCATAAATTATGTATTTTCATTTTTAAAATAGGTTTTAAAAGTGATGGCGCCAACAATTAAAGCGGCGCAGTAAACTAATCTTTGCGGTATGGCAAAAATTGTTGTGGGATTTGCTAAAAATACAAATAATTCAGCAGCGATATTTATTGCTGCAAATACAAAAAGCCAAAACTGTACTTTTGGGGCAGCTGCAAATTGTTCTTCGCCGTTTTCAACACTTGTGTAAAGTGATTTTGTAAAGCGGTGAATGCTGCGGCGACCCAAAGCAGTAATAATTATTGCAACAATACCAAGCAGTATGATTAAAACGCCTATAACAATAGCAAGTATAATTGCAAAAATGCCGCCGCCTTCCAGCATTTCTTCTAAATTGAACACGTCACCATATTCAAAGGCTTGAAAAAACGCTACGATAAACGGAAAAACACATGCGAGGGCGCCAATAAGTATAATTCCCACGCCACCGAAATAGCCCCAAATGTATTTTAGAAAAACACCAATAGAAAACACTTTAAAATGCTTTTGAGAAAGCTGGTTTTTCTGGCCTTCAAAATATATAAGCCAAGCGCCAATTGCTATAACCAATATAATTATATTTTTAGGTATGCTGACAATACCGCTTGCCGATGTAAGTCCCAAAAGGTTTAAATTTGACATAGCGGCGCTTATACCAATTAAAATGCAAAAAGCGAAATATAATTTGCTTTTAACGCATGCCAAAATTTTCGGTGTTGGGCAGTCGGGTAAAATTTCTTCGGGTGCGGGCGCACCGCAGTTTTTACAGAATTTAAAATCCGCATTTGAAACGTAACCGCATTTTTCACATTTCATTTTTACGTCCCCCTTTTATTAAGGTAAATAATATTCGAAAATTGAAAGCCAGCCTTCCTTTTCGGCTTCTTTCTGACTTTCCTTTGTGCGCAAAGTCCAGCCAACCATTTGCATTTTCCAAAGCTTTTTGCAAAGCACGGTTGACAAGTTTTTGCGGTGCTTGAAATTATATGCTACAAAATCGGGCTTTGTTAAGAAGTTTAAAAGGCTGTTTGTAAGCAAAAATTTAATAACAAAATTTAATTTATCCTTGGTTTTAAAAAAGTTTTGACAAAGCTGACCGCGAATAATTTCGGGGCAGTTTTTCTTAAGCCATAAAATACAGCGTGGGTCAAAGCTTTCAATACAGTAAGCACCCTTATAATCCTTCAGCATTTCTGTCGCCGCCTTTGCAAGGGCAGACTGGTTGTTTAAAGGCTTTAATTCCACAATAAGCGGTGCCGCGCCGTCATATAAGTCAAGCACCTCTTTAAAGGTGGGAATGGTGTCTTCGGTGTTTTCAAGCTTGTAATTTTTAAGCTCTTCTGCCGTTAAATCTTCAACGTTGCCGTCGGCACCGGTTGTGCGCTTTAAGGCACAGTCGTGAATAACAGCTAAGGTGCCGTCCTTTAAAAGGTGAATATCCAGCTCAATGCCATATCCTTTTTCTTTGGCAAGCTTAAAGGCGGTCATCGAATTTTCGGCAACACCGTTGCCGTGCAGACCGCGGTGAGCGTAATTAAAGCCCTGCAAATCCGACAGTTTTTTAAAACCAACTCTGCCGCGAATGGCAAGCAGATATAAAATAATCAGTAAAACAATAACAATTGCGGCCCAGATCAATTTATTTAATCCTCCGTATCAAAGGCTTCAAGACCTTTTTTGGCTTCTATTTTGCTGTCACCGTGCTTAACCATAAGCATTGTGAAGAAGGCAAGCCCCACAAAAATTGAAGCATAAGGGAAAAGTGACGTCATTGCAACCTTATCCATAAATATACCCGAAATGGTGGGGGTAAGGGACTGCGCCGCCATTGAAGCGGTGTAATAAAATCCGGTGTATTTTCCGACGTCCGCGCCCGAACACATTTCAACGACCATTGGGAAGGAGTTAACGTTAATTGTTGCCCAGGCAACACCTGCTAAAATGAACATAGCGGTCATCAGCCAGTCGGGGCTTGATGCGGTCATAAAGCAACCGACAAAGAATGCGGTGAAAAGCATTGCAACACCTGCAAGAATGGTCTTTTTACGGCCGATTTTTGAAGCCACCATACCAACCGGCAGATAAGCGATAATTGCGGCAACGTTTGCAAGCAAAAGGGTTGTTGTGGCATCCTTGTCTAAAACGTTTTGCGCATAAACGGTGTATTTTGAAGTTACGGCATTATAACCGAAGAACCATAAAACAATTGAAGCCAGAATAAAAATAAGACTTATGGCTTCACCCTTGCCAAGCTTTTTCTTGGGGGCGGTGTCGGTCACTTCTTCCGCTTTATCAAGTCCAAGCTCAATGCTTTTTTCCTGCATTTCCTTTGCCCATTTAGGTTCTTTAACGGTAAGCAAAAAGATTAAAAGTGCCCCAAGCATAATTCCGCCGACAATTGCATAAACGGCGGTATAGCTCATATAAGCGTTTTTAACCTTTGAAATTGCCAAAACCGAGCCAAGTGCCAGCACGATAATACCGCCGGCATTACCCATAAGGTTTATAATGGCATTTGCCTTTGAACGCAAGGGCTTAAGTGTTACGTCAGGCATTAAAGCAACGGCAGGTGTGCGGAAGGTTGCCATTGAAACAAGCAATAAAAGCAAAATTCCCAAAAAGATAAACAGGGTTGCGGGGTTTTTGCTTGTAACCGCATTTGTGCAGGCCTGACGTGCGGGCACAACGTGGCGGGTGTATAAATTAACTTCAACCTCTCTGCCAAAAGCATTTTTTTCGGTTGTTTTAGAATCGGTTGTAAGCTTTGAAAATTCTTCGCGGGTGTAAAGGTCTGAAAGCTTATATTCCACACCCTCGGGTGTCTGAAGGGTGGTGTCTTTTTGCTCGTCATAAATAAGCTCCATAGTTGCGGGGTCGTTCACCTTTGAATATTTTGCAATGTTTGAAAGCTGTGCATTATCAGCCAAAGACAACAACATCAAAAATGCAACGGCTAAAATTGTACCTGTGCGGATAAAGGGTGTTCGGCGACCGCTTTTGCTTTTGCATTTGTCCGAAATACTGCCGAAAAGGGGCAGCATAAACAATGCTAGAATATTGTCAAGTGCCATTACGATACCCGAAGCGGTCTGACTTAAACCAAATTTGCTGGTAAGTGTCATTGCAATGGTTACGTCATAAATCTGCCAGAAGGCGCAGATAAGAAAAAAGGCAAAGCCCACTAAAATAGTTCTTTTGTTATTAAGCTTCATAAATAACCTCCAAAAGTTATCTTTTACAGTTATTATACCATTATTAAGTCTGAAAAGCAATTACATTAAAAAAACAGCCCTGAAAAGGGCTGTTTTTAAATTAATCTGTTTTTTCCCAGTTTGACATACGCTTGGCGTATTTTTTGGTCATAACGTTAATTTTGTTAAGCACAACGTCAACCGTAAGTCTTGGCTTGTGCGCGGCATCCTGCGCATCGTTATGCTGCTTGATAGCGGCCATAATTTCACCGTGGTCGTCAGTTGCAAAAACCTTTTTAAGGGTTTTAAGGGTATATTCATAACCGTACTGCGCCATTTCATCAAATGTGTTTGGTGTGAAAACCATGGTTTCAAGGTGCTTATCATTCGGAAAATCGTAAAACTTTAAAATTTTGCTGTCAAACGCTTCGTTTTCAAAGAAATATTTATGGTTGTCAAAATAAATGCAAAGGATGTAATCCAAATCCTTTTCCATTAAAGGATAAGCGGGGATATTATCAACAAAGGCACCGTCTAAAATGCGGTCACCGTTTATGATTTCACCCTTAACCAAAATCGGAATAGCGATTGCACCTTTTATGTATTGCTGCATTTGCTCTGCCGTTAAATCGTGAAAGGGAATGTATTCAACCTTTGATTTTGTAAAGTTCCACACAGCAACAAAGTGTTCGAAAAAGGGCTTGTGATTATTTATAAACACATTGCAAATTTCATCGCGAATTGGTCCCGGTCCGCCATAGGTCAAAAATAATCTGCCGTGTTTTTTTGGGTCGATCATCTTCCAGATGCGGGCAAATTCTTCGGGCTTTCCAACACCAAAGGTCTGTGCCGCCAGCATACCGATAGAGGCCGAGCTTACGCATTTAATTTCATCCTTTTGAAAAAATTCACCAATAGCCTTTAAAAAACCGTATTCATAAGCGCCCTTGCTTGCGGCGCCCGAAAGTATAATACCGATTTTTGCCATTTTATTGCTCTTGCCCCTTTCATTTTTGATTTACAGCATATTATAGCATATTTCTACAAATTTTTCAATATAATTAAGTCGCCACTTTATGTTAATTTTGATAACTTTCCAAACTTTATTGAAAAAAATTTTTAAAGTGCTATAATTAAGAAAAAATGGTAAAGGGTGATATTTTTTGAAAATTACGGTAATTCAACCCCCATATTTTGCAGGGGATACTCCTGATGAATATATTGCAGATTTTTTGATTAATGAGCTTAATAAGGCAAATGCCGATTTGGTGGTCTTGCCCGAATATTCAAACGCGGGCGGTTTAAGTGACCCCGAAAAAGAAATGGCCGCCCTGCCGCGTGCTGAAAAAATGCTTGAAGCGGCAAAATCGGCTTCAATGCAAAAGGGCTGCTTTGTTGCGGTAAATGTGCTTGAAAAACGAAACGGAGAGCTTCAAAACAGTACGTATTTATATAATAAAGGCGAAATTGCTTTTGTTTATGACAAAATTCATCTTCCGCCAAGCGAAGTGAGCCTTAACGTAAATTACGGTGACGGCAGCTGTACCTGTGAAATTGACGGCATACGTTTTGGCTTTATGACCTGTTATGACGTTTATTATAACGAACAAATCGAGCATATCGCGGCTTTTAAGCCCGACGTTATTTTAATTCCGGGTTATCAGCGTGGGGAACGCACAGATATTATTGTATCTCAGGCCAAATTGACGGCTTTCCGTTGTAACGCTTACGTTGCGCGTTCATCCTATTCAATGAATGATGATGAAAAGGGCGGCAACACAATGATAGTTGCGCCCGACGGTGTGGTTTTAAATAATATGGGTAAGGAAATTGGTTCAATTACCCAAGACGTTGACGTTAAGTGGAAGCACACCCGCCCCGCAGGCTTTGGTTGCGGCATTGTAAGAAATGATAATTTTATAAATGACGGATTGCGCCCGCAGATTTTTTCAAAATAAAGGTGATAAAAATGAGTGGTATTTTTAGCAATGACTGCATAACTGAAAACGAGCTTATTATAACTCCCGGTGCGCCGATAGAAAACCCCGCCCGCGTTATAAAGGAAAATGAAGTGAGCGAACAAGCAATTAAAAAGGGCGATGCCTTTGCGCAGGAAATTGAAGACCGCTTTGTTGCGAATTTTGAACGCGTGGGTGATAAAATGGCTCATGTGTCAACCTTTGTTGTGGTGGGCGACACGGTTTATATGTCATATTATGCTAATATGAAGGAGCCGTCTGAAGACCCGAAGGACCAGACCGCCCGTCTGGCTTATGCAAAGCTTGACGATCCTACCAATATTACCTTTTTCGATTTACAGACCACGGGTGATAAGGTTGGCGACAGGGTAATTGACCGTATTTATGATACTATTCTGATGCAAAAGGATGAGGATACCATCTATGTTATGTGGACTGCCTCAACCGACGGCAATTATTACCGCTTTTATCAGCCTTTCACGATTTCTACCAAGACCTTGGGCGAAATCGGTGTAAACCGCTTTAAGGTTAATGATACCGTTAATGATTTCAGTGTGACCGGAATTCAGAAAGCCCTTGCTAAAGAAGGTGTGCCCTGCAAGAAGATGTACGTTGATATCGGCATTATGCAAAAGCTTTCAAGCAGGGTAGAAAACGGCGAAAAGTGGTATTATTCGGGCACCTACAGCGGTGACTTTACCGCAATTATCAGAAGTAAGGATTTAATTACCTGGGAATACGTTGCCCAGCCCGATTTTATTAATGATTCTAAATGGGAAAACGCGACCTATGTGCTGGAAGATAAAATTTTTTATTTTGTACGTCAGCAGAATGAAAACAAATGCGGTTTTTTAACCGCTTATAATATTGTCGACGGCAGCTGGGAAAAGCCTGTCGAGGTTGAAGACTGTCAGTCACGCGGTGATATGATTTTTTATAACGGGGAATTATACCTTTTCCACGCGCCTATCGACCGCGAGCATATCGGCATTATAAAAATTGATCGTGAAAACCTTGCAAACAGCGAAGTTGTTTTACAGGCCAAAATGCAAAGCAGCTGTTTTTATCCCTTTGTTCAGTATTATAAAAACGGTGGTCTGGCGATGTCCTACACCGTTAACCGTCAGCACATTCGTTTGGCTGAATTTGATTTATCAAAATATATTTAATCTAAGACCACCCTTCGGGGTGGTTTTTTGAGTTATGGTTGTCTTCGGTAAGTTATGGGTTATGAACGGCTTTGCCGTGTTTTTGCGGACAGTCCGGGTAGCGAAGCGTGCGACGCGGTAGTGAATAAAATAGTCTGGTAGACTGTTAGAGCCGCGGAGGGACCGAACACCGCAGTGTGAGACGGCCTGTCCCCACGACGTACACCCAATTCAACAACCTTACAAACTATATTTACGTATCTTGACTTTTTGGATTTTGGGTTTAAAATTAATATAAAATGGGGTGTTTTTATGGATTATGACGTGAGACTGAAATATCATTTTCAACCCAAAAAAGGGTGGATAAACGACCCAAACGGTCTTATTTATTTTAAGGGTAAGTACCATTTGTTTTATCAGCATTGTCCTAATCACGAGCACCCTAATATCGAGCCTATGCATTGGGGACACGCGGTAACTGACGATTTTTTGAATTGGGAAGAATTGCCCGTTGCGCTTTATCCCGATGCACCTTATGATGACGAAGGCTGTTGGTCGGGCACCGCAATTGAAAAGGACGGTGTTTTATACCTTTTTTATGCTTCTATCCATACAAATGACGGTGAAGAAAATCACACCGAAAGCGTAAGTGTGGCATATTCTGAAGATGGCATTAACTTTAAAAAATATGAAGGCAACCCTGTTATAAAAGGCTTTAATGAATTTGGTGCACACGATTTTCGCGACCCTGCAATCACCTGCATTGACGGCATTTATTATCTTGTAATGGCGAGTGGAAATCTTGAAAAAACAAAGGCGCGCTTGCTGTTATATAAAAGTGAAAACCTTTTTGAGTGGGAATTTTGTTCGGTTATGAGCGAATGGGATGACTGCATTTATGCCGAATGTCCGTCGTTTATGCCATCGGGTGATAAATTTTTGCTTGCCTGTTCGGTTTGCAAGCGCGACTGGTCGCATTATTTTCAGATAAAATACGGAAGCTTTGAAAACGGGGTTTTCAAAACCGAATTTGTCGGTGAAGTTGACAAAGGCCCTGACCAATATGCAGGGCAAATTTTTCGGGACCATCTGGGGCGTACAATACTAATGTCATGGATGCCCGGCTGGGCTTATAGAAATTATCGCGAAAATGACGTTGGGTGTATGTCTGTGCCGCGTGAAATAATTTTACGCGACGGCAAGGTTTACGGTTGGCCTATTAAAGAAATACGGCATTTGCTTAAAGACAGCGACCCCGCTTTGGAACGTACGGCTAATGGTTTTAAGGTTAAGCGCGACGGCAGGTGTGCCGTTGAATATAACGGTGATATCCGCGACCTTAAAATTATCCGTGATGAATACGTTATGGAAATATTCATAAACGGCGGGGAAGAAATATATTCCGTGCTATTATAAAAGCAAAAGGGGCAATCTCACATTTAAGTGAGACAGCCCCTTTTATTTTTTATATTCTATTATATCGGAAATTTGACAATCCATCGCATCGCAAATTCTCTCAAGCACATAGCTATCGTATCGCTTTACTTTGTTTTTATAATAATTATCTATTATCTGATATTGTATTCCCGTTCTTTTACTTAGTTCATATCTGGTTAAACCGTATTTCCTTAATGCTTTATCAAGTGTTAATCTAATCATAATTGTATTTTACACCTCTATATTTATTTTATTAGAGATATATTTAATTGACAATTCACTTGAATAAATATATATTTATATAAGTATATATCGTAAAGGTGAAATATGATTAAGCGTATTGTTGTTGCAGGATGCAGAGATTATGAAAATTATGATGATGCAAGGGCATATATCGAAATGTGTATTAAGGAAATAAGAAAAGAACATACTCTTGTATTTCTATCCGGAGGTTGTTCGGGTGCAGATATGTTGGGCGAAAGGTATGCAAATGAAAATGGCTTCGGTATGAAAAGGTATACTGCTGATTGGAAAAAATACGGTAAAAGCGCAGGACCTAAACGAAATTTGCAGATGGCCGAAGCTTGTGATTATGTTATTTGCTTTTGGGACGGGAAAAGTCGCGGAACGGCATCTATGATATATTATGCAAAAAAGTTTAAAAAACCAATAAGAATTAAAAAAATATAATTTTTATTCTTCCTTTTCGCACATAATACAAATAGGAGCTGATTTTATGTGTACGGCAATAAGCTGGGGTAAGTATTTTGGCAGAAATCTTGATTTAGAACGGGGTTATAACGAAAGGGTTGTTATAACCCCGCGAAATTACAGCTTTAAAATGCGTTGCGGTGATGATTTGACAAATCATTATGCTATTATCGGTATGGCGGCGGTGGCACAGGAATACCCGCTTTATTTTGATGCCATGAACGAAAAAGGCTTATGTATGGCGGGGCTCAATTTTCCAAATAATGCGTTTTATCATCCGTTATGTGAAGAAAAAGAAAATATCACACCCTTTGAATTTATACCGTACGTTCTTTGCCAATGCAGCACTGTCAAGGAAGCTGAAAAGTTGCTTTTAAATATAAACCTTGTAAATATAAATTTTAGTCGCGACTTACCACTTTCACCGCTTCATTGGATGATAAGTGACAATGAAAGGTCGCTGACGGTTGAAAGCGTAAAGGACGGGTTAATGGTTTATGAAAATAGGGTAGAGGTGCTGACAAATAACCCACCGTTTTTAAAGCAAATTGAAAACTTTGAAAAATATAATAAGATATTAAGCGCAAAAATCCCGCAAAATGACGGCAGTGAAAATTATAGTCTGGGGTTAGATGCAGTGGGTTTGCCGGGGGATTTTTCTTCACAGTCACGTTTTGTGAAAGCGGCGATTGTAAAACACAGGTCGCCCGAAAATTTAGTTGGTAAGGCTGCGGTCAACCACTTTTTTCACATTCTTTCAAGTGTTGCAATGCCCAAAGGCTGTGTGTTAACCCCTGAAGGCAAAAATGAATATACTCGTTATACCTGCTGCTGTGACCGTGAAAAAATGGAATATTATTACACCACATACGATAACAGACAACCGATAAAGCTGTCTTTTTGCAATTGTGAATTAGAAAGTGAAAAGATTTATGTGGGCGGGTAATATAAATTGGGGTTTATCGCTTACGCGAATGAATAATGAATGATGCATAATGAAAAATTATGGTGTCGCTTTGCGACAGATGTAAATCGTATGTATTTAGATTGATATAACTCGTAGGGGCGATTCACGAATCGCCCGTTGCGA
>JAZNOE010000036.1:0-33346 GCA_045580625.1 Acutalibacteraceae bacterium
AGGGGAGGATCTTCTGGAGTGCTACTTCGCGTTCTTCAGCGGTATCAGCACAGATCATTTCACGGAATGCAGCGATACGTTCTGCTTCGAAGAACATATGCTCGGTACGGCAGAGACCGATACCTTCAGCGCCGAGTTCACGAGCCTTCTTAGCGTCAGCGGGTGTGTCAGCGTTGGTGCGAACCTTAAGAGTGCGGAATTCATCAGCCCAAGTCATGATGCGGCCGAATTCGCCAGCGATTTCAGCGTCAACAGTGGGGATGATGCCGTCATAAATGTTACCGGTAGAACCGTCAATTGAAATATAGTCACCTTCGTTATAGGTCTTGCCTGCGAGAGTGAACTTCTTGTTTTCTTCATCCATTACGATGTCGCCGCAACCGGATACGCAGCAGGTACCCATACCACGAGCAACAACGGCAGCGTGAGAAGTCATACCGCCACGAACGGTGAGGATACCCTGAGAAGCCTTCATACCTGTAATGTCTTCAGGTGAAGTTTCCAAACGAACGAGGATAACCTTTTCGCCACGGTTGTTCCATTCTTCTGCATCTTCAGCAGTGAATACAACCTTACCGCAAGCAGCACCGGGAGATGCGCCGAGACCCTTACCTGCAGGAGTAGCAGCCTTAAGAGCCTTGGTATCGAACTGGGGATGGAGAAGTGTGTCAAGGTTACGGGGATCGATCATAGCAACAGCCTGCTTCTTATCGATCATACCTTCGTCAACTAAGTCACAAGCGATTTTGAGAGCAGCCTTAGCAGTTCTCTTACCGTTACGGGTCTGGAGCATATAGAGCTTGCCGTCTTCAACGGTGAATTCCATATCCTGCATATCGCGATAGTGGTCTTCAAGAATTGCGCAAACCTTGTTGAATTCTTCGAAAGCTGCAGGGAACTTTTCAGCCATTTCAGCGATAGGCATAGGTGTACGAACACCTGCAACAACGTCTTCACCCTGTGCGTTGGTGAGGAATTCACCCATAAGGCCGGGTTCACCGGTAGCGGGGTCACGGGTAAATGCAACACCTGTACCGCAGTTGTCACCCATGTTACCGAATGCCATCATCTGTACGTTAACAGCGGTACCCCAAGAATAAGGAATATCGTTGTCACGACGGTAAACGTTTGCACGGGGGTTGTCCCATGAACGGAAAACAGCTTCAACAGCGCCCATTAATTGTTCCTTAGGATCAGAGGGGAAGTCCTTACCAATCTTGTTCTTGTATTCAGCCTTGAATTGGTTAGCAAGCTCTTTAAGGTCGTCAGCAGTGAGTTCAACGTCCTGCTTAACGCCTTTTTCTTCCTTCATTTTGTCGATAAGTTCTTCAAAGTATTTCTTACCAACTTCCATAACTACGTCAGAATACATCTGAATGAAACGACGATAGCAGTCATAAGCCCAACGAGCGTTGCCAGACTTTGCAGCCATGGTTTCAACAACTTCTTCGTTAAGACCGAGCTTAAGAATTGTATCCATCATACCGGGCATAGAAGCGCGTGCACCTGAACGAACAGAAACGAGAAGGGGATTTTCCTTATCGCCGAACTTCTTGCCAACAACAGCTTCCATTTTTTCGATGTATTCCATGATCTGTGCCTGGATATCATCGTTGATTTTTCTGCCGTCCTCATAATACTGAGTGCAGGCTTCGGTAGAAACGGTGAAACCCTGGGGAACAGGAAGACCGATTTTGGTCATTTCTGCAAGGTTAGCACCCTTACCGCCGAGAAGTTCGCGCATAGATGCGTCGCCTTCAGAGAAAAGGTAAACATACTTGTGACTCATTGTTGAATCAACCTCCTAAAAAAATATACAAATTTTTTGTAAACCAACTTAAATACCTATTATTTAGGTATCCAAGTCATTATATCAAATTTTTGACCAAAAATAAAGTATTTTTTAGTATTTTTTAATATTTCGTTAAATTCGTGACATTTAACCGACCAAAACCTCAAAAAATTTGCAATTTTCCATAAAAAAAGCATTATTTCTTGCTAAAAGAAAGGGTATATGATAATATATTATCATAATATTTTGAAAGGATTGTGTAAAAAATGGAATTTCGAATAGATCATCCTATAATTTACATAATGGTAGCGGTATTGATTACGGTTGTGCTGGCACAGTCGGTTTATTTTCTTATCCGCGCTTACCGTCGTGCATTACAAATTGGTATGGACAAGTCGCGTCTTAAAAAGACAATAGCCTCTGCGGCGCTGTTTACAATTGCACCTGCAATTTCAATTCTTGTAGGTGTTGTGGCTTTGTCAAAGTCACTGGGTCTTCCGCTTCCGTGGTTAAGGCTTTCTATCATCGGCTCACTTTCTTATGAAACAATAGCGGCGGGCAACACCTTAAACGAGCTTGGTCTTAAAATGGGTGAGGGTATCAGCTCGGCTTCGGCTTTTGTCACTGTCGCCTGGGTTATGACACTTGGTATTATTATCGGTCTTGTTTTAACACCCCTTCTTTCAAAGAAGATACAGGGTGGTATGAAAAAGCTTGAAAATATGGACAAAAAGTGGAGTGAGATTTTCTCAAACTCAATGTTTTTGGGTATGATTTCGGCATTTCTCGGCTATGTTTTCTGGGATTTCGCAAGCGTTTTCAAGGGCGAAATTTCGGCACTTATTCCGGCCCTTGTAATGCTTTCGTCTGCAGTGCTTATGATTATTTGCGGCGCTTTAACAAAGGTGCTTAAGTCCAGATGGTTAACCGATTATGCTTTGCCGATAAGTCTTGTCGGCGGTATGGCAATGGCTATTCCGATTACAAATTGGTTAGGATAAGGAGGGGAAGACTATGAAAAAAGAAATGACTTACTTAGAAAGTGTTCACCGCGACGGCAAAATCTGGGGCTTTACCCTTTTAGGTCTTATATTGGCTTTCCCGCTGGTGCTTTGCATTGTTTTTGAGGCTGTTCCCGAATGGAATGCCTTTGGCCGTGCGGTTTTATCAGTGCTTCCGATGTATTGGGCGGTTGGTATTATTGAAATTTTCACCTATATACCAATGCTTGGTGCAGGCGGCTCTTATCTGTCTTTTGTAACAGGTAATATTTCAAACTTAAAGCTTCCTTGCGCGCTTGACGCAATGGAAAAGGCCAACGTTAAGGCTAACAGTGAAGAGGGCGAAATTATTTCAACAATTGCAATTGCGGTTTCAAGCATTGTTACCACTTTGATTGTGGCTGTCGGCGTTATTTTAATGATGGTTTCAAACCTTGGTGCGGTGCTTGAAAGTGAAGTTTTAAAGCCTGCCTTTGACCAGCTTTTGCCTGCGCTTTTCGGTGGTTTGGCAGTTGTTTTTGTTTCAAAAAACTGGAAAATGTCAATTATACCAATGGTGCTTATGCTTGCACTGTTTATTTTCACACCTCTTACTTCGGGCGAAGTTGGAATTATGGCACCTGTTGGCGTTATAATTACACTTATCACTTCACGAATTATGTATAAAAAAGGAATGCTTTAAATGATTTATTTTTATATATTTTTAGGTCTTGTTGCGTTGTTTTTGGCGGTGCTTATTATCCGCACCCTTAACTTTAAGCCGAAGGCAAATGCAAAGGTTTTTGAAGAAGAAATTGCGCTTGACAATGATAAAATTGTTGAGAATTTAAGAAGCCTTGTTCGTTTTAAAACCGTGTCTTACAGAGATAGCAGTTTAGAAGACGATGCAGAGTTTGCGGCTCTTTTAGCAGAGCTGCCCAGACTTTACCCTAACGTTTATAAAACCTGTACTCAAACCCTTATGGATGACAGGGGAGTGCTTATCTTATGGCAGGGCAAAAAGCACGATAGTCCGTCGGTTATGATGGCGCATTACGACGTTGTACCCGTTAATGAAGAACTTTGGGACAAACCGCCCTTTGAGGCTATTTTAGAGGATGGCGTAATTTGGGGCAGAGGTACCCTTGATACAAAGGTTACGGTAAACGGTATTTTATCTGCTGCCGAAAAGCTTATTGCCGACGGCTTTGTGCCCGAAAACGATATTTACTTTGCATTTTCGGGCGGTGAAGAAATTAACGGTAAGGGCGCTGTGAATATTGTTGATTATTTTGAAAAAAACAATATTAATCTTGCGCTTGTAGTTGATGAGGGCGGTGCCGTGGTTGAAAACGTTTTCCCCGGTGTTAAAAAGCCCTGCGGCCTTATCGGTATTGCTGAAAAGGGACTTATGGATGTTCAGTATTCTTCAAAATCGGCAGGGGGACACGCATCTGCACCAAAGCCGAATTCGCCCATAGTTAACCTTTCAAAGGCAATTTTAAAGGTTGAAAATAAGCCTTTTAAAATGCATCTTACAAAGCCTGTAAAAGAAATGTTCGACGTGCTTGGCCGTCATTCAAGCTTTGTGTTCAGAATGATTTTTGCAAATTTGTGGTGTTTTTCACCCGTTCTTAATATGCTTTGCAAAAAGCAGGGCGGCGAGCTTAATGCTTTAATGCGCACCACAACCGCCTTCACACAGGCAAAGGGAAGCGCGGCTTCTAACGTTATCCCGCCCGAGGCTAAATTTGTTTCGAATATGCGCTTAAATCCTGCCGATACAATGGATTCGGCGCTTGAATATTTAAAGAAAACCGTTAATGATGACAGGGTGGAAATTACCGTTCTTCACGGTATGAACCCAAGCCGTATTTCACAGACAAACTGCGAAGCTTATAATAAGGTTGCATCCAGCGTTGTATCTACCTGGAAGGGCAGTATTGCCGCACCTTATCTCATGATGCAATGCTCCGACTCGCGTCATTATGGCAGAATAAGTGACAAGGTTTACCGTTTTTCTGCTATGGATTTAACAAGCGAAGAACGCGCCACCATTCACGGCAACAACGAAAGAATTCGTGTTGAAACTGCAGTTAAAGCTGCTGAATTTTATGTAAGACTTATGAAACAATGTTAAATAAAAACCTGCGATAGGTAATCTATCGCAGGTTTTTATTTTAAATTGTAGCTTATTGATTGAATTGATATATCGTGTTAATGTCTATATTATTTGATTTTACTGTTAAACAGAAATTCACAAAGTTTATTCGCTAACACTAAATGGTGTAGAATAAATTTTAATGGAATAATTACCGTCTTTATCTTCAAATCGCACCTTTTTATAAAGGACGTAATTGCCTTTTGGCAGTTTGCCATAGGTACCTGAGAAACTGTCGGTCAAGGTGTAATAATTCCCGCTTGGAATGGTGTAAATCACCGAATCCCAGGATAAAATTTTGTCTTCATAATTTTTGTCCTTTATAATGTTGCGCATATAATCCCCAAAGCTTAAAATCTGGTTGTTATACATTGCGCGAATTTCAAATTCGGGTGTGACTGTCAGTCGTCCAACCTCTTTCTGATGCTCCTGCGAATGTTCAAACACCACCTGGAACATATCTTCATCAAGCAGATTAATCGACATTTTAAGTCCCCATTCATCAAATTGAACGCTTTCATAGCTTGCAATGCCGAAAAGCAAAAATTCAATTTGTTTTATGTGGTTGTCGGTCAATACTATGCGGTAATCGGGATGAACTACCGGTATAATATTTATTTCGCTTCGTGTCAGGTCATAAGAATTCACAATTGTGCGCATGGCTTCAAGCGGAATTGCGGTGGATGCAAATATATCATCATCGGTGTAGGTTAAATTCTTACCGCTTTTCAGCACGCACTCATAAGCACCTGCATCATTGCGCCACACGTAAATTTCAAGTCCCTTTTCGGTTGAAAGACCGAAATATTCGGAGTAGGCGGCTTTAAGTGATTCAAGATTTGTTGTAATAAAGGTGTGTGAAATTGATGACAGACTCCAGAATTTTTCTGTAATCTTTTTACGATAACTATTTGTTATTTTGGTTTTATAGCTTGATAACGGGTTATTTATAACCTTTACGGTTACGCGGTCACGGCTTATGCCATAGGTTGAAATAATGGTGCGCATTTCAGCCATAGTGCAACCCTTTGTAAAGGCAAAGCTTTTGTCCGAAATATCATCATACATAGCGCTTTCAAGATAGCATTTAAAATTATCGGGTGTCCATTCCCAAATGTAAGCTATAAGCCCTTCGCTTGTATCAAGATTAAAAAATTCGGGGTATTCGGCTTCAAGGCGGTAATAATCATCAACCGTCACAAAGCTTTCGAAAATTTCTTTTGCTTTTTCGGGTTCTTTTACACGGTAGCTTAAGGTGATTTTCGCAAGACCGTATGGTATAAAAACCTCGGTGAAATCCTTGTTGAATGAGATATACAGTCCCTGCATTGTGGAATATAAGGACGGAATATATATATCGCTTACGTCCTGCAAAATTATTGTGTGGGTTTTGTCGCGGTCTTCACCTCTGTCCTTTGAAACGGGGCTTTTAGAAATTTTAAGGTTTAATAGCTGTTTTAAAAGTGCTTTGTCTACAGCCATAATGTTTTGGAAGGTTTCGCCGTCCCATTTCATAACGCTTAAGGTGTCATCAATTCTTGAGGAAAGATTACTGTTTTCGATGCTCATAATGGTGGGGCTTTTCGGGTTTGTTAAAAAGCAAACGCTTAAGACAATGCAGCAAATAAGGGTGAGGGAAATTACCCAGAAGGTCGGCTTTTTATAATTTAAAACCGACTTAATGCGCGCTTTTACACCCGTTTCACCAAAGGCAAGTGGACAAGCGGTAATAAGCCTTTTTGGCACACTGCAATTAAGTAAGGCTTCAGAATAAGGCTTTTTAACTTCTGTGCCCATTTGTTTAATTACCTTTTCATCGCAGGCAAGCTCTATATCCTTGCAAAGTAAAACATAAGCCACCCATAAAACAGGGTTAAACCAATAAATTGTAAGTAATAAAAAACCAAGCGGCTTCCACAAATGGTCACGTCTTTTAAGATGTGCTTTTTCGTGCGCTATAACATATTCGCGGTCACTGTCGTTCATATCCGACGGTAGGTAAATTTTCGGCTTAATAATGCCTAAAATAAAGGGTGTGTCAAGGTTGTCGCAGATATAGATATTATCATTTAAAACAACTGCTTCCCGCACTTTTTTGGCAATTTTATAATAGCTTATTGCCGAATAAAGCAGCATTAAAATAATGCCCACAACCCAAACGAAGGCGGCAACAAAAAGCCAAATCTCAACAGGGCTTGCACTGTCTGAAGGGTTAGGGGCAAGACTGCTTGAAATTATGGGGTTAACGGTTTGATTTAAGAAAGAAATACCGCTGTCAATTGCGGGGGAATTGGAATAAATAATATTTTCAGGTATGGGCTTTGCACTTGGAATAAGGCTTAAAAAGCTTTCAATCGAAAAGGGAAATATAAGCCTTAGCCCCACCGCCGCCCACATAATTACAGTAAGGCTTCTTGGTGCCTTTTTAAGAAAAAAACGAAGCAAAATTACCGCAAAAGCAATGTAAGATGCGTTAATGCTCATATTCAAAACGGTAAGGAAGATGTTTTCCATAAAATCACTCCCCCTCAAATTCGTTTATCATTTTGCGAAGCTCGGCAATTTCTTCAGCCGTCAGGTTGTTTTTTGTCGTAAAAGCGGCTAAAAAAGCGGGAAGAGAACCACCAAAATTTTCCTTTACAAATTTATCACTTTGCAAAGCAAAAAACTCTTCCTTCGAAATAAGTGAGGTAACTGTTCCACCCTCGTTTTTAAAAATGCCCTTATCACAAAGGCGTTTTAAAACGGTATAGGTGGTGGATTTCTTCCAACCAAGTATGTTTTCGGCTTGTTTCGAAAGCGCGGTGGACGTTATCGGTTCATTTTGCCATATAATGTCTGCAAAGCGCGATTCAACAATCCCCATTTGATAATCGTTCATAATTTAACCTCCATTCTACATTTTGTAGACCATTATCATTCTACAATATGTAGACCGATTTGTCAAGAGGGGAAATTGGGGTTTATTTATGCCTTCCCCTTGAGGGGAAGGTGCCGAGTTTACGAGGCGGATGAGGTGGAAAACCGTTCAATTACTGCAAATTACACCTCATCCACCGCAAGCGGTCCCCCTTCCCCTCAAGGGGAAGGCTTGCCCTACAAACTATAATTTGAATATTTTACATTACTGATAAAAATTTAATATCGGTTAATTTTACAATCAATTTTTCACGGGTTTGGGATAATACAATATAATCTTTTCCCACGTTTAAAAGCCTGCCCTGTCGTGTGGTGAGATTATTGCCTACCACAACGTATACTTTAATTATTTTATTCAAATTTGACGTTAAAAACTGCGAGAAATCATTATTTTTATTGTCTTTAAGGTTAATTGAATTGATAAAATTTTCGTATACGGTAAGGTCATTGTCATTAAAAATAGGGGTAGGTAAGTTATCTGACATAGAAAAACACTCCAGGCATATTTTAAACATTATATGCCCGAAGTGTTAATTTTGTTAATTATTTAAATGACGTGTTATAAAGGTCAGCGTATGTACCGCCTTTTGCCAGAAGCTCGTCGTGTGTGCCTGTTTCCATAATACCGTTTTTGCCAAAAACAATAATATTGTCGGCATTTTTAATGGTGGTAAGGCGGTGCGCAATTGTAAGGGTTGTGCGCCCAACCGACAGTCTTTCAAGCGACTTTTGAACAAGTCTTTCGCTTTCATTGTCAAGTGCGCTTGTGGCTTCATCAAGAAGCAATATCGGTGGGTTTTTAAGGAATACGCGCGCAATGCTTATACGCTGCTTTTGACCGCCCGAAAGCTTAACACCGCGCTCACCGACATAAGTGTCATAACCGTCGGGAAGGGTGTTTATAAATTCGTCAGCACCTGCCATTTTGGCGGCTGCAATAATTTCTTCATCACTGGCGCCCGGTTTGCCGTATTCGATATTTTCACGCACACTGCCCGAAAACAGATAAACGTCTTGCTGAACAACACCGATTTGTGAACGAAGTGATTTGATTTTTATGTCGCGTATATCAATGCCGTCAACCATAAGCGAGCCGTCAAGAATTTCATAAAAACGTGGAATGAGCGAGCAAATGGTGGTTTTTCCGCCACCCGATTCACCGACTAAAGCAATGTTTTTGCCTGCAGGAATCTTCAAATCAAGGTGGGACAGCACGTCGTCAGTTTCTTCGGTATATTTAAAGGTAACGTTTTTAAATTCAATATCACCCTTTACGTTTTCAAGCTCAATTGCGTCTTTACGGTCCTGAATGTCGGGGTCGGTTTCCATTATTTCGCCAAAGCGTTCAATACCTGTCATACCGCGCTGGAACTGCTCAGCAAACTGAACGATTTTGCGAATAGAATTTAAAAGGGTGGTAATATACATTAAGAAAACAATAAGGTCGGCAGGGTTTAAGCCGTCGTATATAATGAATATAGCGCCTGCAACAACGGCTAATATGTAAAGTATACCGTCAAGCACGCTTGTGGTGCAATGGAAGGCCGCCATATAATGATATACCTTTGATTTTATGCCAAGATAACCCTTGTTGCCTTTTGAAAACTTTTCTTTTTCAAGGTCTTCACCTGTAAAGGATTTAACAACGCGTATACCCAAAAGGCTGTCTTCAATTTGAGAATTAAGCTCGGCCACTTGTTTTCTGGATTCGCGGAAGCCCGAACGCATTTTTTTGTTGAATATGCTTAACACCCAGATCATTGGGGGCAGGGCAACGAATATAATAAGTGTAAGCCAAATGTTCATACTGCTTAAAATTGCAAAGCAGCATATAATTTTAATGCCCGCAATAAGCAATTCTTCAGGGCAATGGTGGGCAAATTCGGTAATGTCAAACAAATCGCTTGTCATTCGTGACATTAAACTGCCGATTTTTGTATTGTCATAATATTTAAAGGAAAGCTTTTGCAGGTGATCAAACATATCACTGCGCATATCGGTTTCAATTTTTGTACCCATAATATGACCGACAGATGCCATATAATAATTTGCCGCCGCATCAATAAGCTTTAGCACAAGATAAATGCCGCCAACCGTTAAAATACTGCCGATAGTCAGCTTTGCAACGTCAGTTAAAGCGGTGTTGGTTATGTACCGAACAATCAGCGGTAACACAATTTCGCATACGGTGGTAAGCGATGCGCAAATCAGGTCAAATACAAGTGTGGGTACATAGTTTTTGTAATAAGGCAAAAAACGTTTTATCAGCTTGCCCCAGGAGTTATTTTTCATTAATTGCACCTTCCGTTTCTTGTTATATTTTATCACTAAAATTTAACTAATGCAATAAAACTGCAAAATTTTTTAAAAAGTTCTTTCTTTTTACAAAAAATGTGTTATAATGGTTGAGTAAAAAAATAAAAATGGGGTATTTTGTGATGAAACAATTTGCAAAACGTACAATTTCAATTGTAACCGTTTGTATGTTACTCGTTATTATGTGCTTTACAAGTGTAAGCGCAAAAACAACTGCTACCGGTTACACAAAGGCAAGTGACGTAAACTATCAAACCTATAGCACTAGCAGCGCATCTCAAACCTATGCCGTTTCTAAGGGCATTAAAAACTGGGGCGCAAGAGGTGAAGACTGCGTATTCCTTTCAAAGTATGCTACCGCTTATTACACCGGTAACAACACCTTTGATAAGCTTTCACAGCTTAAGGGTGAATCGGGTCAGACTGCTTCTCCTTCAAGTGCTTTATACAATGCTTTACATACTCTTATGAATGTAAGCTTTAAGCATGACTATGCTAAAACACGTGGTTTGTATAAATATACAGACTGTGTTTCAAATAATGATACAAAGTTAGTTTCTTTCTATTCGGGCACACTTGTAAACAGCACATGGGACAGCGGCGTCACATATAACCGCGAACATTGCTGGCCTGACAGTAAATGTCTTGAAAGCGGTCGTTCTTCAGGCGATAGCGCAGATATGCACATGCTTCGTCCCACAAAGTCAAGCGAAAACGGTTCACGCGGTAATAAGGCTTACGGCACAAGCAGCGGCTATTTTGTACCTGATGATGAAGTTAAGGGTGACTGTGCTCGTATCGTGCTTTATGGCTTCGTTCGTTGGCAAAACACCACAAAAATGTGGGGTACTACCGGTGTAATGCAAGACCTTAACACCTTACTTAAATGGATGCAGGAAGACCCCGTTGATACCTGGGAAATGGGTCGTAACGACGCTGTTCAGTCTATCACAGGCAACCGTAACGTGTTTGTTGACTATCCCGAATTTGCTTGGCTTTTGTTTGGCAGAACTGTTCCCAGCAATATGACCACACCTTCAGGTGAAGCAAAGAGTGGAAACGATAACCAAGGCGGTAATAGCCAGGGTGGCGGCAACCAGGACAATAATGACAACACCTCAAGCTCAACACAGGGTGGCAGTCAGGATAATAACGATAAAAATGATAACAGCACCCCCAGCGGCGGCTCTGACCGTGTAGATGAGGACGACCGTCCTACACAAAGCGGCAACAATACCTCAAGCGAAGACAATGCACAGGGTGGTATTGATAAAAAGCCTCAGAACGAAGGTAAGCCTTTTGACCCCAACAACCTTGGCGGACAGTATGTTCAGGTTGACGGTGATGACGGCGGAATGGATACCTGGGTTTTGGTTGCAATTATTGCAGGCTCGGTTGTTGCAGTTGCAGCAATTGCAGTTGTAACCGTTATTGTAATCAAAAAGAAAAAAGCAAAATAATTGAATGAAAAAATGCGGTAGATATTCTACCGCATTTTTGTTTGTGTGAATTATTCAAATTATAGTTTATCGGGGACTTCATTATAGACACGCGTAGGGGCTGGCGTCCTCGACTGCCTGTTAAACCCCCACTTTATTTGCGGACAGTCCGGGAGGCCTGTCCCTACGATGTGCTACCAATATAACTAAGCGATAAACTCCAATTTATATATTTTAAAACTCAATAATATAAAGGTTGCCGTGGTTATCGCCGTAATAGCAAACACCTTTTTCAAAACAGATAAGCTCGGGTTCAATTGTCAGACCGAAATCCGAAAAATATACACATTCGGTCTGCTTTTTATCTTTAAGTGAAATTATGCGCATTGCAGGGGGATTTATCTTGTCTTCGCTGAAGCCTTCAAGTGAATAAATTTTTCCGTTTTCAAGGCAAGCGCCTTGTACAAAGCGGTGGTATTCACAGTCGAAGGTGTCAATAATGTCTTCTTCTGTAAGCACAACCTTTTTTACGCCAAATGCATCGTCAAACACACCGTCAGAAGCTTTTGGCAGTTTAAACGTAAAATAACGTGTGGTCTGGTCTTTGTCGCGCATTGTAAAAGCGTGGTAAAGACCTTTTTTGTTATCAATTACAAAGTTACCGTACGGGCGGATGTCTTCACCTGTCGACCATAAAGCATCTTCGGTAAAGCCAATTTCAACAAGCTGTAAAAGTGTTGATTTAAATTCGCCGTTTTCGCGCCAGATTCTGTAAACACAGCAAACACCCTTAAGCTTGTTTTCACACTTAGCAAAGTTGTTGTAAATATTGGTGTAAAGCAGAGGAAATTCATCGTTTTTATTATAATATTCGTTGCCGAAAACAACCGAATTGCTGTGCGGTGCAATTTTATCGGCTTTATCAAGGGTGAAAATGGAAACAATGGGTGACTTTTTGTCAATTGTCAAATTATCAAGGTCATAAACGTAGCATTGACCATTTGTTTTAAAACGGAACAAAAGCCTGCCGAAAACGGCACCGTCCTGACCGTCTGTTATGTTACCGATTTGTCTTATCTTCATTTCAAATCATCCTTAATTTTGTGATTTTTAAAATAAAATTCTTTATCGCGGTCACTAATTTCACGCATTACACGACAAGGATTTCCGACTGCTACCACGTTTGAGGGAATATCCTTTGTTACAACGCTTCCCGCACCGATAACCGTGTTGTCACCAATTGTAACACCCGGCACGATAATGACACCTGCACCTATCCAACAGTTTTTGCCTATACGTACGGGGAAGTTGTACTGATAACCCTGCTCTCGAAGCTCGGGCAAAATGGGGTGCCCTGCAGTTGCAACCGTAACGTTTGGACCAAACATTGTGTTGTCGCCAACGTAAATGTGGGTGTCATCCACCAATGTTAAATTGAAATTTGCATAAACAAATTTGCCAAAATGGCAGTGCTTACCTCCCCAGTTTGAATGAAAAGGCGGCTCAATATAGCAGCCTTCGCCAATATCACCAAACATTTCTTTAAGTAATTCTTGGCGCTTTTCTTGCTCAAGCGGACGGGTTTGGTTATAGTCATAAAGCCTTTCAAGACATTTAAACTGCTCTTCCATAATTTCATCGCCCATAGGCAAATATAATTCACCCGAATGTAAAATATCCATTATATCACCTTTAACTAATGTTTTTAACTACAACGCTATTATAGAATGTAATAATTCATTTTTCAAGTATGTGTTAAATAAAAAACCGCCAAAGACCTACAGGCCGATGCTGAATGGGTAAGCAATATGAAGGCCGCAAACACAGGGAAACGGGTCTATTGTGTTTGACGTTGGTAAAATAAAAAAGATGTTCCATCATCTAATCAATTAAAAGGACTCAGTTAAGAATGATATGACTATCTAACCCCCGCTCGAATTCTTTATTTATCAAACGAAAACAAAAGCACCGACCATAAAGGTCAGTGCTTTTTTTGGCAGGGGTAGAGCGAAGCCAGTCATATCCACAATATGTGTTTTATTTTTAAATTTTCTGTTCACGTATTTGGGAAGGGGTCATTTGATAAAGCTTTTTAAAGCAGTTTGTAAAATAAGCCACATCTGAAAAACCACAGCTCAAGGCGATATCTTTAATTGATGAATCCGACTTTGTTATTAGTTTTTTGGCTTCCTCCAAGCGAAGCACTTGTATATATTTCATTACGGTTATACCGGTGTTCTTTTTGAATTTGCGACAAAAATATGCTTCTTCATATCCGAATTTTAGACTTAAGAATGAAGATGAAATATCTTCAGTAAAATGTTTATTTATATAATCAATTACCTTGCCAAATTTAGTTTCGATATTAATTGTTGATTTTTCGGTGGTTGCACAGTGTGTATATAGTAGCCCCATTAAGTTGTAAATATATCCGACAATTATCAACGGTTGACATGTGTCGCGATTTAAATCCGCCTCAACTATGGTGCGAAGTTGTTTTATAATGCTGTTGTTTGTTGTTTTATTTTCAAAAAAAACATGACCGTTATTAACCTGTGACAAAAAGTTCTTGGAAGCAGATGTTTCATTTAAAAAATGCTCCAGATTAAACATAATTACGTCATAAATAACACCTTCTGTACCAGCAAAGGCACTATGCAGCGATCTGGGGGAAATAATTGCAACATCACCTTTTTTAAAAAGAATACGTTCGTTTGAGCAGTAAAATTCGAGACTTCCTTGTTTTATAAGTAAAAGCTCAAATCTATCGTGCCAATGTAACGGAAATGCCAATTCATTTGGTTGAAAGTGAAAGTCGTGATGAACCTTAACAGGAAAATCGCCATAAATAATTGGTTTTATTTCATGTTTATTAACAAATTGCATATGGTTACCTCACATTATAGGACAAAAAATTACAAGTGTATGTCAAAAAAATTATTTTTTTACTTGCCTAATTTATGGTATCATAAATTTGGGCAAATTGCAATAAATATATTCCCGTTTATTAAAAAAATTGTTATTTTGGCAAAAAATAACAAAAAAATCAGATAATTTCTTATTAAATTTTTTCGCTTAAAGCAAAACGCATATTTTGAAAAAAATATGTTTTAAAAAAGCAAAAAAATGCAAGTTGTATTATTTGGTTAAGGCTTTGATACGATGTTTTGTCGTATTTTATGAATAATATATTCAAAAGGAGAAAATGATTATGAAATTCAATAAGGTTCTCACAATTGGCTTATCGGTATTATTGATTGCTGCGTTAACGGCAACAGCAGTGTTTTTTGCCGAGTCCGACGCCAATAATATTGAAATTGATGCTTGGGACGGAACTGTTGCTGAAAGCTTTGCGGGTGGTACAGGTGTTTTTGTTGACCCCTATCTTATTGAAAATGCAGAACAGTTTGCTAAAGCAATTTTAAATGTTGATGAAAAAGGTAAATATTACAAATTGACCAGCGATATTTATCTTAATGATATTTCAGTTGAAAATTGGGAAGAAAAATCACCTAAGGAATGGTACGATAGGTCGGCTTATGGAAGCACAGATTTGGCTGTTTTCTTTGAAGGTAATTTCGATGGCGCGGGTCACACAATTTACGGTGCGTATTATAATGGTACGCGTAATGCGGGTATATTCCCAAAGGTTAAAAATTCTACAATTTCTAATCTTCGTATAAGCGATGCATCTCTTACATCGACTTCGAGTTCCTCTGTAGGCGCTATTGTAGGTTGGGGCGACGGTACAATTGATTTCAATAACTGTGCGGTTGAAGCAAGTGTTACAGTTGAGGCAGATAGGGGCGCTTCAGCTTTTGTTGGTTATGCATATCCTTCTGTAAGTATACATAATTGTTACTCGTTGGCGACTCTGAACGGTGGCAATGTTGGCGCATTCTTTGGTGAGGTTTGGTGTGCAGATGGCATTAATACAAGAGAAATTTATAACAGCTATGCAGTGGGTTATCCGCTTATTTGGGATGGTAGCGACGAAGACCCTGTAGCAGTTATTAACTGTTATAGTACAGTTGCAGATACAGAAGTGATTACTAAAGGTGAAATCACCGTTATCAGTGAAGCCGAAATGAAGGGTGCAAATGCTCTTAAGAATATGGATAAATTAGAAGGCTTCTACGTTACCGATGGTTATCCTGCAATTAAGTCAATTGGTGAGCTTACCGGTGATGTTAATGGCGACTGGAAGTGTAACGATAGCGATGTAAACGCTTTAAGAAAAATTTTACTTGGTAGATCAGATCTTGGCCTTGCAGATGTAAATTCAGATGGTAAAGTCAATGCAAAAGACCTTGTATATGTTAAGAACTTACGCGACAATAAACCGTTTAAGAATGACAATGCTTACCAATTGGTTTGGTTTGATGATTTTGGTGGCAATACCATAAATGATAATAATTGGAAATTATTCCCACGTGCATCATACGCCGAAAATGTTTTCTATACTTATAATCCCGAAAACATGAGGGTGGCTTCGGGCAATTTAAATTTAACATCGATTAAAAATCCACATTATAATTCCCAAGGCGATTCTTTATTTGCAAAGAGTGAATTTCTTGTAACCGGTTCGGTACAAACCGAAAATAAGATGAGCTATAAATACGGTTATCTTGAAATTCGTGCAAAGGTTCCTTTTAAAGAGGGTTGCTGGCCTTCATTCTGGCTTAGAAGCCACCATGCGACCGGTAAAAACCAAAAAGCGCCTTATGAGATCGAGGTTGATATTTTTGAAGTATTTGGTAACACCGATACTTTAAGGTCTAATTTACATCAGCAATACGATGATAAAGATCTTCAGACAACCACCTCAACGATAAATAATGATGAGTATTACACATTTGTAAATGCTGATAAACTTTATGACGAATATCACACATACGGTTTTGAATGGACACCTGATAAAATGGCAATTTACGTTGACGGTGTTAAAAACTGTGAATGGAAGCTTGATTCCGCAAGTCTAAGATCTTATGGTCTTGATGGTGATGCTTCGGGCTTTGATACCACTTTAAACGTTCTTTTTGGTAACAATTTGATTACTAAATACACAGAAGATTTGGAAAATCCAACTTGTATAGAAGACTATGCCGATACAAATCTTCCTGCAGAGTTCGATGTTGATTATATTCGTCTTTATCAAAAGAATGACGGTTTGTCTAGAGTTTATATTGGAAATTAAACGACATAATTATTTAATGAATTAAATATAGAGGGAGCAATATTTCTTGAGAAATTGTTGCTCCCTGTGACACTATATATTTGTATATACATATTTGTATTCTTTAAAGGAAACGGAGCGTTTTATGAGTAATGTGATTAAACGAGTTGCTGTAAATGTATTGGTTGTATGCTTGATTTGTTCTACATTTGCAGGTATGACTATTAACGGTTCTGCTGCCGAAACAATTACTTCATCGCCAATTATTGATATTAAAAATACTAGTGGTAAAAATGACTATTCTGAATATAAGTCAGAAACTGCGGGCATTTCGTATGCGACTGATGATATTGTTATTTCTGCCGGTAGTTATTCTTCAGAAGAAAACAGTGACATAACAACGCTCGCTGAATACGAAGGTAAACTTAATGTTATTAAATGGGACAGTCAAAAGGGTAGCGTTACATATCAGGTTAACGTGCCAAAAGATGGTATTTATAATGTAAGTTTCACATATATGCAATTGCCCTGCCAAGGTAAGGACATTCAAATCGGTGTAAAAATTGACGGTAGATATCTTTTTGATGGTATGGAAACTTTATTCCTTCCACGTCTTTGGACTAACAAAGGTGAAGTAAGGGAAGATGACAAGGGCGATCAAATTGCTCCTGAACAAACCGAATTGTCGATTTTTACCACACAGCCTTTAACGGATAAGGAAGGTGTTGCGGTTAAGCCGTATGAATTTGCTTTTACCGCAGGTATGCACACAATTACAATTGAAATGCAGGAAGAGGCTTTTGTTTTAGCAAGTGTTGAATTAACTGCACCTGAAACCACAGAAAGCTATAAGGATGTTTCTGCAAGCTATGGCAAATATGAAAATTATAGCGGTAAGCCTATTGTAATTGAAGGTGAAGCTGCTGATATTAAATCATCAAATTCACTTATTCCGAAATCTGATAACAGCGTTTCGGTTACACCTTCGAATCCACGTAATTTGATGATTAACTATATCGGTGCTAAAAACTGGAGCAGTGTAGGTCAGGTATTAACATGGAAAATTAATGTTGAAAAAACCGGTCTTTATAAGTTGGCATTTAAATTCAAGCAAAGTGATTTGGTGAACGGTATTTCTTACCGTTCAATGAAAATTGATGGCAAAACACCATTTATTGAAGCTGAAGCAATTGCTTTTGGGTATAAAACTAACTGGCAGATTATGAACTTTGCCGATAAGGACAATAATCCTTACTTAATATATTTAACCGAAGGTTCTCACGAAATTTCCCTTGATGTAACCTTGGCTGAAACGGCCGAGTTTTACAGTCGCTTAAAGGAAATGGTTACAACCATTGGTGACCTTTATATTAAAATTAATATGATAACAGGTGAAACACCTGATGCAAATCGCAACTATGACCTGTTTAAGCAGATTCCCGGTTTTAACGATACTTTAAAAGAACTTTATGAAGGTCTTGATGAACTTTCAGAAGATATGAAAAAGCAGTCGGGAAAGAGAAGTAACTCGGTAATAGCAGCAATTGCAAATATGTCTCGTGTGCTTAAGTCGATGTATGATAATCCCTATACATCGCACAAATATAAGTCGGACTATTACACCAATTACACAAGCTTAAGCTCTTGGCTATATGAAATGAAGTCAATGCCGTTAAGTGTTGACCAAATTTTACTTACAGCACCTGATTACAATATTAAATCTGAAAAAGTCGGCTTATTTAAATCTTTGTTTTTTGGTATAATCAGATATTTATATTCTTTCGCTCTTGATTATGCTGATCTTTCAACGAATGATACAAGCGATACAATTAAGGTTTGGGTAAATACAGGTCGCGACCAGGCACAAATTATGCAAATGCTTATCCGTGACGATTTTACACCCAAAACCGGTATAAAGGTTAATTTTCAAGCAGTAAACGCTACGGTTGTTAAGGGCGTGCTTTCGGGAAATCCACCGGATATTGAGCTTAATATGTCAAGAACTGAGCCTGTAAACCTTGCGATGCGTGGTGTTACGTACGACCTTTCAACTTTTGAGGATTTTGAAGAAGTATCACAGCGTTTCCAAAAAACTGCGTTATATCCTTACCAATATGAAGGCGGAGTTTATGCATTACCTGCAACACAGGGTTTTTATATTATGTATTACCGCGAGGATATTCTTAATCAGTTGGGTCTTAAAGCCCCTACAACTTGGGAAGAGTTTAAAGAATGCGCAGTAACCATTCAAAGAAATAAAATGCAGGTTTGGTTGCCTTATACACAAATTCAAGCAACAACTACGGTTAATATCGGTATTGGCGGTTTGAGTATTTTCCCAACCCTTATGGCGCAAAACGGCTTGTCGTTATATAATGAGAAATTTAATGGTTGCAGCTTAAATACCAAGGAATCAATTTCGGTATTTAATGAATGGACTGATTTCTATACCGAATATAAGCTTCCCAAAGAAGCAAGCTTCCTTACCCGTTTCAGAGTTGGTACCATGCCTTTGGGCGTAGAAACCTATTCGCTTTATCAAACCCTGAATTCTGCTGCGCCCGAAATCAAGGGACGTTGGAAAATAGCACCACTTCCCGGTGTTGAGGGTGAAGACGGAACAATTAACAACGCAAGTACAGGTTCAGGAACAGGTAACGTTATTATTAAGGGTACAGGCAAAGAAAAGCTTGCTTGGGAATTCCTTAAATGGTGGACTTCAGCTGATATTCAGGTGCGCTATTCAAGCAACCTTGAATCTATCTTGGGTCCTGTCGGACGTATCGAAACACCTAACGTTGAAGCATTTTCAAGGCTTTCTTGGTCGAAGAAGGATATGGATATATTAATGGATCAGTGGGAACAGGTTGTTGAAGTTAAAGAAATTCCCGGTGGTTATTATTTGACAAGGTCGCTCGACCAGGCATTTTGGAACGTTACAAACGGTTCATCTAATGCTAAGGATGCCATTCTGGAATGGAGTATGGTAGCCGACAATGAAATTAAACGTAAGATTGAAGAATACGGCACAAAACAAAATGAAAAGAAGTGAGGTTGGTTATAATGGATAAAAAGCTTAATTCTAAAATGTCCAGAAGTGAATTTACCCGTAAGCTGCCATTATATATAATGATAGCTCCATTTTTGATTGCGTTTTGCGTTTTTACTGTTATTCCGATTTTTTCTTCCATTATCTTAAGCTTCTTTTCTTATGATATGGTTGGTAAGTTTGATTTCATCGGCTTGGATAATTATTTCAGAATGATTATGGACGACGATGTTTTCCCCATAGCATTTAAAAATACATTATTATTTGCAATTGTAACCGGCCCATTAGGCTTTATGCTGTCCTTTGTGTTGGCGTGGTTCATTAATGAATTTTCTCCCAAAGTAAGAACGTTTTTATCATTCTTGTTCTACGCTCCTGCCTTGGTGGGTAACGCCTACTTTATTTGGAAGATTATTTTTTCGGGCGACAGCTACGGTTATATTAACAGCTTTTTGCTTTCACTTGGTTTTATTACTGAACCAATAATCTGGCTTAAGGACGCAAACTATATTATGGCAATTATCATCATTGTTCAGCTCTGGCAAAGCATGGGTGTTTCCTTCTTGGCTAATATTTCAGGTCTTCAGAATATTAATGGTGAATTGTATGAAGCGGGTTCTATCGACGGTATTCGCAACCGTTGGCAAGAATTATGGTACATTACCTTCCCGTCAATGAAAAATATTTTATTGTTTAGCGCGGTTATGCAAATACAGGCAAGCTTTGCGGCAGGTACTGTTGCCGTAGAATTGGCAGGCTTCCCAAGCGTAAACCACGCGGCAGATACAATAGTTGCACATATGATGGACGTTGGTACCGTCAGATATGAAATGGGCTATGCATCGGCTATTGCTGTATTCTTGTTTGGAATGATGGCAATTGCACGAATTGTCATTGGCAAATTGCTTGACATGATAGGTAAGTAACAAGAAGGAGTAAGCGATGAAAAGTCTACTAAAGAAATTCTTTAAAAGAGACAAAGTAAAATATCAGCGCGAAGCAAGTGCGGTAAAGCGTTTTACGCGTTCAAAGGTAGGCAATGTGTTTTACTTTTTGTTCTTAGGCGCGTTTGGTTTGTTTTCGGTTTTGCCACTTATTTATTGCGTTACATCTTCCTTCAAGCCATTAGACGAAATTATGATTTTCCCTCCACGGCTTATTCTGGTGTTACGTCCTACATTTGAAAATTATCTTTCGTTGCCTAATTTGCTTTCAAATTTAAAAATACCGCTTTCAAGATATATAACAAACAGTGTGTTTGTAAGTGTTATAACCACTATACTGTATGTTTTTGTTTCTACAATGGCTGCTTTTGTATTGGCAAAGGGCAATCTGAAGGGTAATAAAATAATATTCATAATTGTACAGTTTGCGCTTTTGTATACTTCCTATACTCTGGCTGTTCCGCAGTATTTGGTATTTTCTAAATTGAATTTAATCGACACATACGGTGTTTATATTTTACCGTATCTCGCTTCAACAATGGGTGTATTCCTTATGAAGCAATACATAGACGGATACGTTCCAAACGCGTTAATGGAAGCCGCCGAAATTGACGGCGCAGGGTATTTCCGAATATTCTTCCAAATTATAATACCCATAGTAAAGCCATGTCTTTTGACACTTACGTTGTTTGGTTTTCGCGACGTTTGGTCAGCGGTACCGCAGGGTACAATTTTCAGCGAACAGCTCAAGAATTTGCCACAGGTTATGGCGCAGGTCACTGCAGGCGGTATTGCCCGTTCGGGTAGTGCAATGGCAGTTACTGTTATTATGATGATTCCGCCTATTTTAGTTTATATGATTTCGCAAAGCAACGTTGTGGAAGCAATGAGCAGTGCGGGTATTAAAGAATAGGAGGCGGCGATATGAAACGTAAATTTTTGTTACCTAAAATAGCCTTTGTGCTAATGTTTATCGTTTTACTTTCCGGTCTTCCTGTTTTTGCAAGCAGTCCTAATGAGGTTCCTTATGAAAGCTACACTTATTGGGAAAACTATTCGGGAACAACCAAAAAGGCTGTTTATTCAAAGCCAATGTTTCAACCGGATTTTGCAATTGACGCTAATTATTTAAAGACTGAGACCTTTACAAAGCTTAGCGACGTTTGTACTGATGAAAAAGACTATGTCTATATTCTAGACGGCGGGGCTTCTAAAATTTTTATACTTGATAATGATTACAAATATCTTAAAACCATTTCGGGTGTAGATAAAAACGGCGAAGCATTAACCTTTACAGGCGCCATGGGTATTTTCGTGGCAGATGGTTATATTTATATTTCTGATACTGAAAATTCAAGGGTACTTAAGGCCGATTTAAGCGGAAAATTTATAGACGAATTTTTGGTTCCAAAGTCTAGTTTAATTCCCGAAGGTTTTCAATACCGTCCGATAAAAACCTCAATTGATTCACGTGGATATTTATATATATTGTGTGATGGCTCGTATTACGGTGCTATTCTTTATTCACCTGAAAATGAATTTTTGGGTTTCTACGGTGCAAACAGTACAAGTGGCGGTATTTTGCAGGCGGCTGAAATTATTTTCAATAAAATCTTTATGACAAATAAAAAATTGTCGCAAAGTGAAAGTAAGCTTCCGTTCCAAATCACAGATTTGTATATGGATAGCGAAAATTTTGTTTATACCACTACGGGCAGAACCGAAGCTCAGCAAACACAGTCGGGTCAAATCAGGCGTTTTAGTCCCGGTGGCATTATGACTAAGGATACAAGCAGCATTAACTTTGCTGACGTTTCACTTGGTACAATTAATGGCAAAAATTTAAGTCAGGACTTGTTGGGCATAGCTTTAGACAACCAAGACTATATTTATGCCTTAGATTCCGCTTACGGACGCATTTTCTTGTATGATAAGGACTATAAGCTTCTTTCGGTTTTTGGTTCAGGTATGGGTAAAGGCGAGCAGTTAGGTTCATTCGCGCTTCCTTGTGCTATTGAAACAAAGGACCAGGATGTTTTGGTTTGTGACAGTACAAATAATAATGTTACTGTGTTTAAAATTACCGACTATGGTAAGCTCGTAAAGACCGCACGAGCAATGACAATAAACGGCGACTATGAGGAATCTAAAGCGCTTTGGCAAGAGGTTTTGGCGCTTGATAAAAACAGTCAATTAGCATACAACGGTCTGGCTAAAGCATTGTATGTTGAAGGCGATTACAAGCTTGCAATGGAGTATGCAAAACTTGGCATTGATAAGGAAACCTATGGTCAAGCGTTTAAGTGGGTGCGCCGTGATTATATTAAGGATAATTTTGTGTTAATTTTCTTAATTGCGGTTGCTGTTTTAGGTGCACTTTGCGGAGTTTTAATTTACCTTACAAAACATAAGGTCACTTTGATTAAAAATCCAAAAGTAAACGTAATGTTTTCAAGTATTGCTCACCCCTTTGATTCATTTACTAAAGTTAAATATAACCAATTGGGCTCTGTAGGGCTTAGCTTTATACTCTTGACGGTTTTTTATATAACCACAATTTTAAAAACCACAAGCAGCGGTTATTTATATTCAAACTATAACGCAGCTGAATTCAACTCCTTATATATAATTGTAAGAACCTTCGGTTTGGTTGCTTTGTGGACGATTTGTAACTGGGGCGTATGCGCTTTACAGGGCGGTATTGGTAAGCTTAAGGAAATATTTATCGTCACCTGTTACAGTCTTATGCCTATAATTTTCGGCAATGTGGTTTACATTTTGTTAACCAACGTAATGCTTCCTACGGAAGTGGGTTTCTTGTCGGTGCTTATGAATGCGCTTACTATTTATGCGGCGTTTATGCTTGTTATAGGAATTATGAAGGTGCACGATTATGAATTCGGCAAATTCGTAATTACTACAATTATGTCAATCGTAGGTATGGCAATTGTTTTGTGCCTAATTGTTCTTATAATCATTTTGGTTCAACAATTGGGAGCATTTGTTCTTACAATCATTATGGAAGTTGCGTATAGGTAGCTTTGATATATGTGTTGACTAATATTCGGTCAGGAGGAAACAATGAACAGGCCAATTAAACAACTGATTTTATTGTTGCTTTGCCTTTGTGTGACAATATCCTGCAGTGGCTGTGGGGTAGCCGTTCAAAAGGCAAAGGTATATAAAGAAGATTTTGAAGTTAAGACTTATTCGGGAACAAGTGTTGCTGAAAACGATAACTTTAAGCTTGAATGGAATGATATTGACAAGCGGATTGTTTTAGTCGACAAGACTAATGGAACTGTTTGGAGCACAACCCCCGAACAAGGCTTAAATCCGGGATTGGATGAAATGGGTTTTGAGAAAAACGTTCATCCACAGGTTAAATCTCCGATAGTTATTGAATATATCGATCCCGAATCGCAGGAGGTTTCATTATTAACAGCAAGTGTTGCTTCGGTTATGAATGATGCGGTTTCGGTTGAAGAAATTAAAAACGGCATTAAGGCTACATACTATTTTCCCGATGCCGAAATAGCAATCCCCGTCAAATATACACTTTTAGATAAAGGCGTAAATATTGCGATTGATACTAAAAACATAAAGGAAAAAACCTATATGCTTTGGCGCATAAAGGTTGCGCCCTTTATGTGCTCGTTCGCTAATAATGCCGATGATTCCTATTTGTTTGTTCCGTCGGGCAGCGGTGCTTTAATTTATAAAAAGCAGGAAAGCAGTGTTGCACTTACATATTCACAAGAAGTATATGGTGTGGATTCAGGACGTAACCTCGAATACGAAGAACAAGCAACAATACAAAGCGAAATAAGATTACCTGTATATGGTGCGAAAACAGGCAATAAGGCATTATGCGCAATTATTGCTGATGGCGCCGAATCGGCTACTATAGATGTTTCGGCAGGTGCTTCCAATATAGGCTCAACAGGTGTTAGCGCAGCTTTTGAGGTGCGCGGCTATCAGTGGGTAAAGGTTAAAAAGGGATATCAAAAGCTATTTAGCGAAAGCATTATTCAAAATAAGTGCTCGGTTTCGTTCTATCCTTTATATAACGATGACGCTAATTACGTTGGTATGGCAGAGGTTTACAGGGACTATTTAATAGAAAAGTACAATCTTGAAAAAACCAACGAAGAGAACATATTAGCACTTAAGGTTATTGGTGGTAGCAGTGTTAAAAACAGCTTTCTGGGTGTTCCTTATGACGACTTCTATGCCGCCACAACTCTTAACGATGCTACAACTATAGTAACTGAATTATATAAAACTATTGGCGAAAAAATGGCGGTTAATTTAGTCGGCTTTACTCAAGGTGGGGTAGATGTCGGAAAAGTTGCAGGCGGATTTAAGCTGGATTCTGATTTGGGCAATAAATCCGATTTAGAAAAATTTATTACCTACTGCAAGCAAAACGGCATTACCTCGTTTATGGATTTTGATTTGGTTCGCTTTAACAAAAATGGCGCGGGTCTTAATACCTTATCAAATAAGGCGGTTACTGTTAATGGGCAGGTTTTGAATTGCTATAACTATAATATTTGGTCAAGAACAAGAGATTATGATTTCGAAAATTATTCGTTAGTAGCACGCGCAAAGCTTTTTGACGTGGCTGAAAGGCTTGTTAAAACCACTAATGATTTAAAACTAAGTGGTATTGGTCTTAATACTTTGTCAAATTACTGTTATTCGGATTATGGCACGACCGAAAGCTTTGTAAAGGGCAATATGTCAAAGGACGTTGCCGAAATATTGGGTAAATTCCAAAAGAATAAAACAAATCTTGCGGTTAATAACGCAAATGATTATGCGGCTGTATTTGCAACACAAATTTACGACGCACCCTTACAGTCAACCGGCCATAATTTGTTTGACTGTGACGTACCTTTTTATGAAATTGTTTTCAAGGGTTATGTTTCAATGTCAACACCTTCGGTAAATCTTTCTGCTAATGAAAAAGAAACAATACTTAAGGCTGTTGAAACAGGCTGTGGTTTAGGTTACACACTAATTAACAGCTATGACCCGAAGCTTTTAGCAACAGCCGAATCTTCCTTCTATGGTTCGGAATACAGCGATATTAAGCCATATATTGAAGATGCTGTTTCACAAAATAAGGATTATTATAACAAAATAAACGGTGCCACCATTAAGGACCATATAATTTATGAAAACGGACTTCGCAAAACTGTTTTTGACAATGGTTACAGCGTTTATGTAAATTATGGTGACAAGCGTGAAGCTGTTGACGGCGTAAGCGTTGAAGCACTTAGCTACAAATTAGTGAAAGGGGAGAATGCGCAGTGAAAAGGAAAAGACCTGCCGGTGTTGAAAGACTAAAAAGCCGTTACGGTTTAATGTTTGTAACACCATTTATTGTGGGACTGATTATATTTTTTGTGTTTCCCCTTATAAATTCTCTAATGTATGCATTCAGCGATATACGTTTTGAGCCCGGTAATACCGTAATTACCTTTACGGGACTAAAAAATATTAAATACGTTCTTTTTGAGGACCCATATTTTATTAATAATGTTGTAAAAGGGTTTTCTACGTTTGCCTATTCGTTTCCATTGATTTTGGTAGTAAGTCTGGTAATGGCAATTATCCTTGTTCAAAACTTTAAGGGACGCATATTCTTTCGTGGCGTAAGCTTTATGACGGTTATTATTGCCAGCGGTGTTGTTATCGAATTTGTTTTAAGATATCAAGGCTCTGATATAACCTCTGCCGGTACCGAAGCCTCTATTATGGAGGATATGATAGACGTTGAAAGCATTTTGACGGTTTTGGGCTTGCCCACACAAATTTCGAAATACTTTCAGGTTGTGCTTGAAAGTATAATGACGGTTATTTGGAATAGCGGTATTCAAACCTTATTGTTTATTTCAGGCCTTCAGGCAATCCCCGACCAGCTTTATGAGGTTTCAAAGGTTGAAGGCGCAACCAAATGGGAAGAATTTTGGTTTGTCACCTTCCCAATGCTTTCTAAAATTTTGGTTTTGGTTTCAGCATTTACAGTTGTTGAATTGTTTACGTCCAAAACTGATAGGGTGGTTTCAAGTGCATATACAATGATGCAGTCAACAAACTATCACGAAAGTACGGCAATGCTTTGGCTTTATTTCCTTACGGTTGGCGCTGTAGTCGCAATAATTTATATACCATTTAACAAATATTGCTTAAAGCGTTGGGAATAGGAGGGTAAGTGTTATGACTGATTTGGCGAGAAGACGCAAAATTAAACAGATAACTCAAAAAGCCCAACCTATTGTTTACGGTATTTTCCGTTTGATAATTTTGTTGGCAATAAGCTATATAATCATATACCCCTTACTTTATATGGTTAGTTCGGCTTTAAAAACAGCCTCTGCATTTCAGGACCCAAGTGTTTTGTGGGTTCCAAAGGTGTTTACAAGTGAAAACTTTAAACGGGCAATGGAGGCTATGAATTTTAAGGAATCGCTTTTCTCAACACTTAAATTTGAGATGGTAAGCGCATTAATTGAAACCGCAACCTGTGCTGTTACCGCATACGGTTTGGCAAGGTTTAAATTCCCCGGCAAAAAGCTTTTAATGCTAATGCTTATATTACTTATAATGGTTCCTTCACAAATGATAATTGTACCAATGACTATTAACTTCTCTCAGCTTGACTTTTTGGGCATTTTAAAGTTAATAGGCGGCATTATCGGTAAGGAATTAAGACCGAATATCCTTGATACTGCGGCTTGCTTTTATTTGCCGTCATTATTAAGTGTTGGTCTTCGTTCGGGTATATGCATATTTATTTATCATCAGTTTTTTGCAGGACTTCCGAAAGAACTTGAGGAAGCAGCGTGGATAGACGGTTCCGCGCCTCCGCGAACCTTTTTACAAATTGCATTACCGTCGTCAAGTGTGGCCATTATAACAGTTTTGGTTTTGTCGTGTGTATGGCATTGGAACGATTATTACTTAGCTGTTATGTATACCAGTGAGAATTTCCCATTAGCTGTGTCTTTGGCATCATTACCGCAAAGACTTTCGCTTATAGGAATTTGGCCTGGTGATATAAGAAATACGCTCGGTGTAATGGCAGGGTGTGTTTTGTTTGTAATTCCTATCCTTGTTGCATATCTCTTCTTACAGCGTTTGTTTGTAAAGAGTATCGACCGTGTAGGTATTACGGGATAAATTTTAAGGAGGAAAAATACAATGACTAAAAAAATATTGGCGCTTTTACTAACTGTGGCAATGTTGGTTGTGGTTGCAACAGGTTGTAATTCCGATAAGGATACAACCTCTAATCCCTCAAGTGTACCGGGTGGTGCAGGGGACAGTGTCGATGTTGACAGCAACACTAGTGATAACACCGATTCGGATACTTCCAATGCCGATAATTCAACAGGCAACTCTTCTGCAACAAAGCCCACAACGCTTCGTGGCACAACTGTTAAATTTGCTACTTGGATTGACGTAGCAAAAACTGAATACGGTCCTGTTATTCAGGCATTCACCAAGAAAACAGGTATAAAGGTTAAAATCGTTAACGTACCACAGCATGAATACATTACAAAATTAACCGGTTATATCGCTGCAGGTAACGCACCTGACGTTATTAACGATAACTCTGAATTCCCACGTACGGTGGGTATTACTCAGCCTGTAACAGTTGCAGGTATCGACCCTAAGGATGCAAGATGGAATCCGATTATTACCGAAATGTCAACCCTTAAGGGCAAGACTTATCTTATCTCATCCAAGCAGGCCTCCTTCCAGACCAGCGGCCTTTTGTATTACAACAAAAAGCTTTTTGCTAACAATGGTGTTACTACACCTGAACAGTATGTAAAACAAAATAACTGGACTTGGGAAACCTTCAATAAAGCTGCTAACGATATCAAAAACGCTGCAAATCTTAAGTATGGTTGCGTATTTGATGCAAGTGTGTTTAATTGCTCGTACGGAGCAGGCTTCGTTAAGTATAAGCAGGGTCAATTCTACAGCGGTGTTGATGAAACAGTTTTGACCGACGTTTGGAGATTTTTACAAACAGGTGTTAAGTCCGGTTTGTTTGACCTTAATTCTAAGTCTCAGTTTGTTGAGGGTAAGGTAGGTATGTGTGTTACAGATACTTACGGTCTTAAAAAGTCAGGCTATTTCAGCGCTATGAAGAATTCTGACCTAGGTGTAACTTATTTGCCTAAGAGAGATAAGAATGATGCAAATTATCCTCGTGGCGGATTCCTTACAGCTTACGGCATTGCTAAGGGCGCTAAGAATCCCGCAGGCGCAGGTGAATTCTTGAAGTATTATTTGGATATGGAAAATTACGATATTAACAAGATTTATAAGAGTCCTGAATTGGCCGCTTTTGCTAAAGAAATTGTAAATGTTCCTTATTCGCTTAACCAAGTATATTGGGATGACTCTTTACAAGACGTTACAGGTCAAACCTTTGATAAATATGTTAGAACCTCTGACTCTGCTCAGGTTAAAGCAAATATTGAAAAGGTTAAAAATACTGTAAATGCTGCCATTAAAAAGGCAAACGATATGGTGGCTGTAGCAAAATAAAAAAATTTCGAAGGGAGAAAATGCAAAATGAAAAATAGCTTTTCTAAAAAAACCCTGGCGCTTTTAATTGCAATTGCAGTTATTTTATCGTCATTTATGACAGGCTTTGTTGTAAATGCCGAAACCACAGATATTGATGTATGGGACGGTACAATCGCTACCGGTTATGCAGGTGGTACGGGTACTGCTGCAGACCCTTTCCAAATTGCAACTCCCGAACAATTGGCGCTTATGGCATTTGGTACAACATATGTTAATACCGAAGCTAAGTATTATGAGTTAACTGCTGATATCTATCTTAATGACACCACTAATGCCGATTGGATGAATAATAGTCCTAATCAATGGCTTAAAGCAAAGACAGATTCAGATTATTTCTTTAATGGTAGTTTTAATGGTAACGGTCATACCATTAGTGGCTTATATGTATCAGGTAATTTTGAACGCATGGGCTTATTCCCCGGCGTAACAGGTAATGTTTATATTCAAAATACCGTAATTACCGATTCATATTTCGGCACCACGGGTACCTCCGGTAAATATATAGGCGCATTTGTTGGTTTTATGTATAAGGATGCCACAAACGTAAGCTTTTCAAACTGTTACGTTAGTGACAGTGTTACCTTAATAGGTGAACATAGTGTTGCCGGTTTTGTGGGTAGTGGTGCTTGTTCGTTTGTTAACTTTAAAAACTGCGCTTCCTTTGCAAGCGTTACGAACAATAGTACACAGTATACCAGATACGGTAGCTTTGTTGGCGGTTTGTCAAGTGGTACTCGTCAGGTAAAATATGACAACTGTATTGGTAATATTGCTTACACAACTTATATTCAGTATCCAACTTATACCGCATCGTATTGCGCTGTTAGCGGTAGTGCAGACACAGGAAGTACCGGCGCTGCACCCGCTGTTGTAGCACTCGATAATATGAAGGGCACAGCAGCAAAAACTAATATGCCTGACCTTAACTGGAAGTTATGGAAGACAACCGATAGCTATCCCGTAATTAACTTTGTGACCGATGCGTGGGATGGAACCGTTGCTTCGGGCTTTGCAGGTGGTACAGGTACCATTGATGATCCTTATCAAATTGCCAACCCCAGTCAATTAGCCCTTATGGCGTTTGGTACAAATTATACCGGTAAAACAGCAAGTTATTATAAATTGATTGCTGATATTAATGTTAACGACACAACAGATGCTGATTGGATAAATAATAATCCTAACAAGTGGTTAACATCAAAAACAGATACAGCATTTTTCTTCAACGGACATTTTGACGGTGATGGACACACCATAAAAGGTCTTTATGTATCTGATAATTTTGAACGTATGGGCTTGTTCCCCGGCGTTACCGGTACAGCTTATATTCAAAATGTTATAATTTCTGATTCCTATTTCTGCGGAACAGGCACTGCAGGTAAATACATAGGCGCATTTGTTGGTTTAATGTATAGAGATTCTACAACTCTAAACTTTGAAAACTGTTATGTTGATGAAAGTGTTACTGTAATCGGTGAACATAGCGTTGCCGGTTTTGTAGGCGCTGGTGCTTGCACAAGTGTGAGCTTTAAGAACTGCGCTTCCTTTGCAAGCGTTACAAACAATAGCACACAGTATACAAGATACGGTAGCTTTGTTGGTGGCTTATCAAGCGGTAACCGTAAGGTTACCTATGACGGTTGTATCGGTAATATTGCTTATACAACTTATGCGCAATATCCCACCTACACTGCATCATATTGTGCAGTTGCAGGTAGTGCAGATACCGGAAGTACCGGCGCTGCACCCGTTGTTGTAGCCCTTGAAAATATGAAGGGTTCAGCTGCTGCAACTAATATGGGCGACCTTGATTGGAACGCATGGAAGACAACCGATAGCTACCCCGTACTCACCTTCGCAAAGGAAGTTGTAGTTGGTGTTGATGCTTGGGATGGTACAATCGCTAATGCGTATGAAGGCGGTAGCGGTAAAGAGAATGATCCTTATTTAATTGCTACTCCCGAACAGTTAGCACTTATGGTAACCACTTCAGGTGATGCTACAAGCGGCAAATATTATAAGCTTATGGCAGATATGTATCTTAATGATACAACAAACCCCGATTGGAAGAACGATAGTCCTTTAAATTGGTGTGCACCCGAAAAAGATAATTACTTCCGTGGTAATTTTGATGGTAACGGTTATACCGTATACGGTCTTTATTATAACGGTAGTAAACCTGATGCGGGTTTGTTTGCAGGTATCAGAAGTCAAAGCGTGGCTGTTAAGAATCTCAAAATTTCAGATGCTGAAATTACAACAACTGCAAATTATGCAGGTGCCTTAGCAGGTATGATTTTCAAATCTACAGCTGCTGTTATTGAAAATTGTGTTATCGATAGTAATGTTACCGTAACAGCCGCTAATTATTCCGGCGGCTTTATCGGTGGCGGTATTTGCACTAGTATTTTATTTAAAAATTGCGCTTCTTTTGCTACTGTTGCCAAGACCGGTAGATATGGTAGTTTTGTTGGCAGTTTGGCTTATAATAACGGCGACGGTGACGCAAGAAAAATCACTTATGACAGTTGTATGGCTAATATAGTTTATACAAACTATGTTCAATTCCCAACTTACATTGCTTCATACTGTGCTGAAAACGGAACTGTTGATAGCAGTAATAAGGGCTTGGCTCCTGTTGTTATAGCACTTAGCGATATGCAAGGCGCACCTGCAAAGGATAATATGCCTTTGATTTCTTGGAATGATGACTGGTTTACAACCGACAGTTATCCCACACCTTTTGGCACACCTGTTGATTGTGAACACACATATTCAAGCGATTGTGACTATAACTGTGACACATGCGGTGCACATCGTGAAAATGATGTTGAACATACTTATGAATCCGTAACTGTTGATGCAACCTGTACCGAAAATGGTAAAACCACTTATACCTGTTCACTTTGCGGACACAGTTATTCAGAAGTTATTTTTGCTGCTCATAAAGATGAAGACAACAATGCAGTTTGTGATGTTTGTGATGCTGATTTAAGCGCCACTCATAAGCACACATATAAAACTGTTGTAACTGCACCCGATTGTGAAAACGGCGGTTATACAACATACACTTGTCCATGTGGCGATACATACACAGATGATGAAACTGAAGCAAACGGACACGTTGAAGTTATCACTCCTGCAGTTGAACCTACCGCAGGTAAGACAGGTCTTACCGAAGGTAAATACTGTGGTGTTTGCGGTGAAGTATTTGTTGAACAGCAGGTTCTTCCCACTGTCACAAGCGGTACCACAGGTGACTGCAACTGGTCAATCAGCGGCACAACCCTTACTATTTCAGGTAATGGTGCAATGGCTGATAACTATATTCCTTGGGACGTAACAATTACCGAAGTTATCATTGAAAACGGTGTAACTTACATTGGCGAAACTGTTTTTGCTGAAACAGATATTACAAGCATAGTAATTCCTGAAAGCGTAACCGCGATTGGCGAAGATGCGTTTTTGAACTGTGCTAAACTTGTGACAGTTGATTTAACTGTTGGCATTGAAACTATCGGTAATGGTGTATTTGCGGGCTGCACAAGCCTTGAAACCGTTAACTACGATGGTTCTGAAGCCGAAAAAGAATTAATTGCTTTTGGCTTGGAAAATGAAGTTTTCATAAATGCTAACTGGATTTATGCTGAAACCGAATGCACACACGCAAACACAACTACAACTACTGTTGATGCTACTTGCGTAGCTGCAGGTTCTGTAACAGTTACCTGTGATGACTGTGGCGAAGTTGTATCTACCGAAGAAATCCCCGCAACAGGCGAACATTCCTACGGTGACGCTGTTGTAACACCCGCTAAGCCCGATGTTGCAGGCTCAAAGGTTTACACCTGTACCGTTTGCGGCGACGTTAAGACAGAAGCTATTGAAGCAATCAGACTTCCTAACTTCAAAAATGCAGCTCTTGAGCTTAAGAGCAACCTTGCATTCAACTTT
>JAZNOE010000037.1:0-7671 GCA_045580625.1 Acutalibacteraceae bacterium
CATTTATAAATCCTCCATTTGTGTTTTAGCTTGACTGGCAGGTCTCTGCTATAATAACACAAATGGAGGATTTTGTTTTTGTTCATCGGTAAACCTTCACTGAACCACGCGACTATCGCGTGGTTTTCGTTATACAAAAAATATCGGTTGGAAAATAATCCCCAACCGATAAATACATAAAAAAGTTATTATAATTTTTTGCGCAAACATAACCAAAGGCGGTACATTCCAGGGAATTGAAGCTTCAAACGCCACCCCAAAGGCAAGGGACGTTTAAACAACCAATGGGCGATTTCCCTGCTTCTTTTTATGTGACTGCGTGCAAATTCTTTATCTTCTTTTGAAAGCGCATACGCCACTTCACCGTAAATATAAGCATAATAAATAATCGGGAAAGGAATTGTGCCATCGATGTGCTGCTGCAAATACGTAAAAAACGCATCCCAAACACATACCTCGTCCATCATACTCTTTTTGGTCTTTTTGCGCGAAGAAACAGAGTCGCTATGCAAGTGCCAGATATAACCGTCTACGTTTAAAAACTCAAAGGAAGCCGCATTGCAGGCAACAAGTGTTGAAAAGCAACCGTCTGCAGATACACCAACCTTGCCAAAATAACGAATATCACCTATGCACGACATTTTAAAACAACGCGAGGTGTCACGTTCAAACAAGATTGCCGCATCTTCAGGTTTTTCATTGTATAACGAAAATAAATCAGTTTCAAAAAAACCATTACAGCTATAAACCGTGCCAGGGTCCTTTTCCTGCGCTTGTTCACCCTCCAGATCATCAAAACACTTAACGGTTGTAAAAGCCAGAATGTCGGGATTATTTAATTTTAAACGTTCAACCACCTGATGAATACTTTCAGCCGCGAGTTCATCATCAACACCCAAAAACATAACATATTCCGAGCCGCAGGAATCCAGCGCGCAATTAATTGCCGTTGCATATCCACCATTAGGCTTTGTAACCAAAAAAGCATTTTTGCGTGTGCTGATCCAGTTTTCAATAAACAGCGGTGAAGAATCAGTCGAGCCGTCATTAATGAATAAGATGGAAATATCATCCTGCAAGCCTTCAAGACTTGCCGTGCAACGTTTGATATACTTCTCACCGTTATAACAAGGGACAACTATCGTTAAAAGACCTTGTGTTTTAACCATTGCTCTTTTTACCCGCCTTTCTTTTGCGAATTACAAAACCCCATGCAAAGCTTATCATTTTACATTTGAATATGCTTGCCAAAATCAAATAAACAATACCGCCTTCAAGCACTAATATAAATGTGCTGATAATAGATGCCGGCATTTGCTTGGATGTGAAAAACACAACAATAAACATTCCCACCGCTGCGGCAATGGCTTTAACGCCTTCAAGGTCTGCTTTTGGAAGACGACCGCGTTTTTTGATAAGAATTAACATAATAATGGGTGCCATCCATTCGGCCGCTACTGTAGCAGCTGCTGCCCCGTATGATAAGAATTTCGGGATTAATAACATATTAAGTGTAATATTGAAAAGACCGCTTACCACATAAGCGATTATATAAATATTATCTTCACCCTTTGGAAGCAAATACTGTTGTCCCAAAACGTTACCTAAGCCTGAAGGCAAAATCATCAATGCGAAGATTATCAACAGCACCGGAACCTTATCAAACCCGTCACCAAAAAACCACGGTGAGAAATTGTGAGCAACAGCCATAATGCCCATCATCATTGGGGCACCGATAAAAAACACAAATTGTATGGCAGTTTTTATATTATTTAAAAAACCTTCATGATTGCCGTCTTCTAATTCCTTTGCGTTTCTGGGCATCATAACGGTTCCCAAAGCGGCAATAACCATCATAGACATTTTTATAATCTTTTCAGATTGAACATAATACCCGTTTTCAATATCTGCAATGCGTTGTAACACAACCGTTCCGTCAGCCAAAACAGTTTCCACTTCACCGGGAATCATTAAACCAATTAAAAGCTTGTCGAAAATTGTAAATATTGAAATAGCTATAGTGGGAATAAACAATTTGGCACTTGGGATTAAATGCGCCGCAGGATTAAGCCTTTTTATACTTACAAGCGAGATATCCTTGCGCAAACAAAGCCAAAGCGAAAAAGCAGAAAGCAACGAGGTTGCAACCTGGCACAGGGCATATAACCAAAGGTCGTCTGCAGACCTTACAAAACAGAAAATAAGTATAATGCCGAGAACGCGCATCGCAAATTCGCGAATAGTTATCAGACCGAATTTTTCGTTTCCTTGAAAAAAGTACGAAATATTAAAGGTTGTTGCAAGAATTTCGAACGAAAGCACCTGCATTAAGGCGGTATATTCCTTAAATACACCAAGCCAGATCATTATCCAGCATAACAAAAATATTGTAACACCGAATATAACCTTACATATAAGGGTTTCAAAAAATACTATGCTTTGGCGTTCCTTATTGCCTTGACTTTTAGCAATCTCCCTTTGACCGTATATAGAAAAGCCTAACGCGGCAAAAAGACAAAAATAGGTGCTTATTGTAAAGGAAAAGGAGTATTGACCAATTCCGTCAGCTGAAAGTATTCTGGACACGTAAGGTGTTGTTATCAGCGGTGTTATCAGTCCGAATATTTGAAAAAGCATTGTGTAAATATAATTAAGCTTTACACTTTTTTTACCCATTTGTCAGGTTCTCCTTTCCAATTCACTGCTTAAACGTGAAATTAAAACTTTATACGTAAAGCCCGGCTGTGCCAACTGCAAATCATAGAATAATAAATTAAAAGTAAAAAACGGAATCCTATCGAACCCCGTTTTTATTTGAGTTCTCTTGTGCGAAAAAGAACCTTTAAAATTCTTAATTTTACTAAAATAAATCCTTATAAAATGATTATATCACAAAAAGCAAACCACTGCAATATTAAATTAAGCATTACGCGATTTGATCTGACACCACAAAATTTAAATATTTAATATCATCATATCAGTCTTAAATCAACATTCCGATATTGTATAAATATCCGCAAAACTAATATCAAGCGACGCTATCGTAAGAATTTTGGCTTTTGCATCAAGTCTTGCAACCTGTCCGGTTACGGTTAAATATGCTTGCTCGGTTTCATTATAATAAACCACCGTTACCGTATCGTTTATTTGAAGCGTTTTAAGTGTGAAATTAATTTCATCGGTCATATCTTCAGACAATTCTTTTCGTTTGACTTTGATTTTTTCTTTTTCCAAAAGGGCCTTACGAAGCCCCACGACCGCATCAAACGGTGCAAACTGCTTTGCGCGCTGACTTGGCGGCATTTTTGCTCTGACCTTACCCACCTGCTTTGTGACCTCCTATTTGTTGATTTCTTTCCCTTGTAGTGGCGGCTTCCTGAAAATTCATCCCCTTAAGTATGGCATTTTTGCCGTATCGCGATTTGATTTTCAGCACAGTTTCCTGAATCACTTTGTTTTTGATAGTATCTTCATCATCAAAAACGCTTAACTGCTCTGCCCCGTTGTCATTAACCACACGGTTACATGTGAGATTTATCCTGCGCACAGGATATTCACGGTTGACTATGCGGTCGTAAAGTGAAGTCACCGCAGGAATAATAAGACTGTCTGCATTGGTTTGCTTACCGATATTTGCAGTACCGTGCACACCGTGAACGTTAAGTGAATTTGAATAGCCCACGTAAAGGGACACCGAATCTGTAATAAGGTTTTTGTTTACCATATCAAGGCAAAGCAGATCCAGCATTTCTTTAACAATAAGTCGCGCTTCCAAAAAGCTATAATCCCGCATAAGCACCTGGCCGCTTGAAAGACAGTTTGTTTTTGCACGGTAGTTTTTAATATCCTTAATTGTGGTGGATTCCCGCCCCCAGGCGTGGTCAATAACCAGCTCGGCATCAATACCAAACAACTTATATAAAAGGTCTTCGGGTGCTTTTGCAATATCTTCCATAGTATAAATTCCATACCTTGCAAGCCGCTCGGCAGTGCCGTTGCCAATGCGCCAGAAATCAGTCAGAGGTTTATGCTGCCACATGGTTTTCTTAAAGGCTTCTTCATCAAGAAAACCGATAAAATCAGGCGAATGCTTTGCGGTGATATCCAAAGCAATTTTAGAGAGGTATAAATTGGTACCAATGCCGCAGGTTGCCCTTACCCCCACCCTTTTATATATCTCGTCCATCAGTTTAAGCGCAAGCCGTTTCGGAGTAGTATTATAAAGCCACAAATAATGTGTAACGTCTAAAAACGCTTCATCAATAGAATAAACGTGTATATCCTCAGGTGCGATATAATCAAGATAAACCTCATAAATTTCTGCCGCGTAATCAATATATTTCTGCATACGCGGCGGTGCCATTATATAATCCAGCCCCTTTGGAATTTCAAAAACGCGGCAACGGTTTTTAACCCCCTTTGCCTTAAGCGAAGGGCTGACCGCAAGGCAAATTGTCTTATCGGTGCGTTCAGGGTCTGCAACGACAAGGTCGGTTGTCATTGGGTCAAGCCCACGTTCAACACATTCAACACTTGCATAAAATGACTTTAAATCAATGCAAAGATAGTAACTTTCTGCCACGTTTTCACCTCCTAAAAGAACATTTGTTCGGATTTTATTATACCACCGGCCACCACAAAAAGCAATTGTTATTTTAAGGAAAAATATAATTGTAATTCTACAATAGGCCCCCACCCAACGGTGGGGGTATCTTTATTATTGCAAAACCGCGGGGTTTATTGTATAATAAAATTGAAGAAAACATAAAGAAGGTTTTGTTGTGAAAGAATTTGTTTACTCATTTTACCGTTACGGATATTTTTTAGAAAATTCAAAAAGCAATGCAGCGTTTGATGATGAAAAGACTGTTAAGCTTATAATAAAGCCTACGGAATACGAGCTTAAAATTTCTGATGAAGTTTTAAAAAAGGCAAGCTGCAAGGGTTATATTATTGAAATCACCAACAAGGGTGCTGTGCGTTTTTGCGACGTTGACAATACCTTAATTGCCGAGCTTAACGGTGCTGACACCGAATTTAAAGAATTTAACTTTGAATGGTTTGAAGACAAGCTGCGCGTTTGCTTTGGTCAGACCGAAACAGTTGATAATTACCCCAACTGCGACGGTGAATATGACCGTTGGAGCACAACCTGGGTGGGCGGTTATGAAGCAGTGCTTTACACTGAAAATAACACAGCCACAGCCAAAGCCTTATAAAAATATTGCCACACAAAAAAGCAAGGTGAAAAAATCACCTTGCTTTTTATCTTATAAATTCACAGTTTATTTCACGGTCGATAAAGTCCTGAAGCGCTTGTCCGCTGTAACCCAAAGCACAGCCGATAATCAGCTTTACGTACGCCATTTCAGACGTTGTGCGGTATGACGTACCGACACCGCTTCTTAAAACAACACCCGTTGTTTCATAAAGGTATGCCTTGTTTTTGTCGCAGGGCTCGATATAAAGCTCTATCCCCTTTTCATCACAAAGCTTTTTAAGATACATAACCGAATTTACACTGCAGTCGGTATTGACCGCTACCGTACCCGAATGATATGTATGATGCAGTACCACCTTGACACCGTCAAGCGAAAGCCTGCTGTAATCAAGCCCGACAAATGGTGCAAGCCTTAAAACACAATTTGAAAGACTGCCGATTTTATAGATCAGCATTTCACCGCTTTGCGAAGGTTGGCCGATAAACTCATCTGCAGGGCACATTCCGTCACTGTAAAAATTATCAGAATGGTTTTGACATTGCAAAAGTCGGGATGCCAGATGTATATACATCGTTTTTTCGGCGGTGTCATCATTTCTGTACGCCACGTAAATATTAGGGGTTATACCTTCAACTATTTTTTCAACCGCACACCTGAAATTAGCATTGCCGTTAGCATTTTCATTATAAAGCGGTAGTTGACTTGAAACCATAAACACGGGAATTTTTATGCCTGCAAGTAAAATTGACAAAAGCGATGACGTATAAGCCAACGTATCAGTTCCGTGCAGAATTATTACCCCGTCATAAAGAGAAAAATCGTAGGTTTTGATTTTATCTGACAGAGTCTGCCACATTTCCACCGTCATATTTTCACTTAAAACGTCAAGCGGCTTTTCGGTATGAAAAATCACGTCATTTTCGCTTTTGTATTTGCTTTGACCATTTCTGAAATTGTGAACAATTAAGGCTTCAGCCTTTTGCGTATCGGAATGTTGCTCACCCTTTTCGTTTAAAAAAGAGCATATTGTACCACCCGTAAGAATTATAAGTATTTTTTTAGGCGCTATTTCTTGTTTTTTGTTCATTCAACTCACCACCGATATTCTACCACGAACAATTCGAAAACACAAGAAGCGGATTGAAAACCCGAAAATTATATGCTATAATTTTTATAAAATATAAAGGAAGTGATTTTTTGAACAGGAAAAAATTATTCAAAAATTTTCTGAAAGGTTTGCTTTGCGTCCTTTTATCTGTTATTCTGGTAATTGTGGGGTATCTCGGTTATGTTATTTTTTCATATGACCGCATTGCCGACAATCAAAAAATTACTCCGGTTGACAGCGGCGCTGATGATACGGTAAAAATCGGTCAAAGCTATACCGCGGTTATACAAAATCTCGGCTTCGGGGCTTATACACCCGACTTTACGTTTTTTATGGACGGCGGAACACAGTCCTGGGCGGAAAGTGAAAAAAGCGTTAAAGAATGTATAAATGCAGGTGCTGAAAAAGTAGGCAAATATGACCCCGACTTTATACTTTTTCAGGAAGTTGATTTTGATTCAACCCGAAGCTATCACGTAAACCAACGCGAAATGCTTAAAAAAAGGTTTAAAAATTACAGCAGTGCCTTTGCGGTTAATTACCATTCGGCATTTTTGGCATACCCCTTTACACAGCCGCACGGCGCGTCAAACAGCGGTATACTTACTTTAAGCAAGCTTAACGTTACCGGATGCCTGCGGCGCAGTCTTCCCATATCCGAAAGCTTCAGCAAGTTTTTAGACCTTGACCGTTGCTACAGCGTGTCACGAATTCCCACCGAAAACGGAAAAGAGCTTGTGCTTTACAACGTTCACCTTTCGGCTTATGGCGGCAGTGATGAGATAAGAACTGCACAAATGACAATGCTTTTTAATGATATGAAGGCAGAATTTGAAAAAGGCAATTATACCGTATGCGGTGGTGACTTTAACCACGATTTTACGGGTGATTCCACACAAAAGCTTAACGGAGGTCAAAAGGTTGACTTCGGCTGGGCACAGCCCTTCCCCGAGGACTTACTGCCCGAATGTATCATCCGTTGCGTCAATTACGAAAGCCTTGTACCCACCTGCAGAAATTGTGATATACCTTATAAAAAGGGCAATTTCACCATTATTGTAGACGGCTTTTTAGTCAGCGAAAACGTTGAAGCAATTAAGGTTGAAAATATAGATACCGACTTTGTTTATTCCGACCACAATCCCGTTGTGTTGGAATTTAGATTAAACTAATTACAAATTATAGTTTATCGCTCTGTTTAATTGGCGGCACATCGTAGGGACAATTCACGAATTGTCCGAAAATAATAGTTAATCGCAACGGGCGATTCGTGAATCGCCCCTACGGGTAATATCAATTAAATTATAGATTATTTACATCCGTCACGGAGCGACACCTAAC
>JAZNOE010000038.1:0-4667 GCA_045580625.1 Acutalibacteraceae bacterium
GGTTTAGCGCTGACGCGAGGTAAGAGGTAAGAGGTAAGAGTGAAGAGGTTAGGTGTCGCTCCGTGACGGATGTAAATAATCAGTAATTTAATTGATATTACCCGTAGGGGCGATTCACGAATCGCCCGTTGCGATTAACTAATATTTTCGGACAATTCGTGAATTGTCTCTACGATGTGCCGCCAATTAAACAGAGCGATAAACTATAATTTGAAATACGGCAAAGGTGAACTTTGCCGTACGTCATGTTTTATAATAAATTTTTGCGAAGCTCTTCGGGTGTTTTTTCCGATAAAAGCACGGGGGGGATGTCAAACACAGTCTTGCAACCCGATTCACCTTGTTTATTTAAGCGGTATGCCGCGCGGGCATAGGCAACTAAAACGCTTGCAGTGAATTCAGGGTTAGAATCGAGCTTTAAGTTGTATTCAATAATATGTGTGTTTTCGTTTTCCCAGCCTGTTTTACCGCTTCTTATAACCGTACCGCCGTGGGGAAGGGATGAGTGCTCGCGCTTCATTTCCTCCATTGTTATGAAATGTACGGTGGTGTCATAATCTGCAAAGTAATTCGGCATTTCTTTAATCTGCTTTTCAATAAGCACCTTGTCAGCGCTATCGTTAACCACCACAAAGCAAACACGGGTGTGCTTTTGACGGGTTGTAAGCTCAGGGTTTTCACCGTTTCTTACTGTATTTACCGCTTCATCTACCGGTACTGTGTACTGACGGGCGTCAATAACGCCGTCAATACGTCTTATTGCATCCGAATGGCCTTGACTTACACCCTTGCCCCAAAAGGTATAATCCTTACCGTTTGGCAAAACAGCGTTTGCATAAAGGCGGTTGAGTGAAAACATACCCGGGTCCCAACCACAAGAAATAATTCCGATTTTACCGTTTGTCACAGCGTTTTTGTCAACCTTTTCAAAATGTTCGGGAATTTTTGCGTGGGTGTCAAAGCTGTCAATAACGTTAAAGTATTTAACATATTCGGGGGTTTGTACGGGTAAATCAGTAGCACTACCGCCGCAAATAATTAAAACGTCAATTTCGGTTTGCTTGGTTACAAGCTCATCAATATGGCACACCTTGGCCGATTCGGTCAAAATTTTAACTGTGTCGGGACAGCGACGGGTGAAAACGTATGAAAGCTTCATATCGTTTGTGTTTTTAATTGCACATTCAACACCGCGACCCAAATTGCCATAACCTAAAATTGCTATATTTATCATAAAAATCACTTCCAAAGGTAAATTATATTATAAATATAACATACTGTCAATTATTTATTTCAACTTTTTTTGCACCCAAAAGCTTGGCTTCTTCGGGGTCATGGGTGATAAGAATTACGGTTTTGCCCTTTGCAATTTCTAAAATGCGGTTTGCGGCCGACCGTAAATTCTTTTCATCAATTCCGTTAAAGGGCTCGTCTAAAATAAGCAAATCAAAAGGTACTGACAGCGCTCGTGCAATTGCGGAGCGCCTTTTCATACCGCCAGACATTGAAGCGGGGAATAAATCAGCAGTTTCATTAATGCCTAAAGCGGTTAAGTTTTCATTTGCTAAAGCTGTATCACCGCCCACAAGGGTGATGTTTTGCATAATGGTGTAAAAGGGTAAAAGGCGGTTTTCCTGAAAAACGACCGACTGGGTCATACCGTTTGTTTGAATTTTGCCCTTTTGCGGCTTTAAAAGACCTAAAACAAGCTTTATTAGGGTGGTTTTACCGCAACCAGACGGACCTGAAAGCCATATTATTTCACCATCATTTATTTCGAGCGAAAAGTCATTAAATATTGTTTTTTCACCGTATGAGAAGGTTAAATTATCAATTTTCAGCATTGGTAAACCTCCTCACAATTCGCTTTAAAGTGAATTCTAAAATAATAGAAAGTATTGCCACCACAAAGGTCAGCGCAAACACCGAGGGTATATCAAGATAGCTTTTGTTCTGGTCTAAAAGTGTGCCAAGCGCTATTTGCGGACGGCAAATAACCTCAGCCGCAATGCCCGATTTCCACGCAAAGCCGAGGGCGGTCATACAGGTGGAGATAAGACTTGGCATTATAAACGGCATTTTTATTTTAAAGAAAATTTTAGCAGGGGAAAGCTTGTATACTTTCGCCATTTCAACGTACTTTTTATCAATACCCGAAAGGGCAGTTTGTGTGGCCGACCACACCATCGGAAGCACCATTAAAAAAGCAATGAAGATGGGTAAATCCTTGCTTTGAAACCAGAAAAAAGCAAGAATGATGAATGATGCCACCGGTACGGCCTTTATAACCTGCAAGGCGGGCTTTGTAAAGCTTTCGAAAAGTGAAAATTTGTTGGCAATAATGCCGCCGACAAAGCCTATAGCTACACCTAACATAAAGCCGATTATTATGCGTAAAAGCGAATATAATACGGCAAGATAAAACTGCCCCGTTTGACCAAGGACAAATAATGCCTTAAGGGTTTCAAGCGGGGTAGGAATGAGCAATTGAGAATTGACAATCAAGGCAGCTGCCTGCCATATCAACAGCCAGAGTGCTGATATGGCGGCGCCTTTTAATATTTTTTTAAGCAAATTATTTAACTCCATAATAGAAATCATCAGCGGGTAATTTTCCGCCTACGCTCTTGGGATTTAAGTCAAACAAGAACTTGAGATAAGCCGAAAGGTTTGTTTTCATAACTTTGCCGTCCTGATAAACAACGTTGCAGTTGGGAATAGCCTTTTTAGCAACTGCGGCAGGGGCAATAATGCCGTATTTTTCGCAGTTGGCGGCAGTGGCGTCAAGGTCGGTGTTTGTTGTTTCGATAGATGCCTTATATTCCTTAAGGAAAGCGGTAATAGCATCGGGATTCTTCTCGGCATATTCTTTTCTTACAATAATGCAGCCCATTGTAAGCTGTTCCTTGTGAGCCTTTTCCCATTCGTCATTAAGGTCAATGGCAATTTTTGCAGCTGGAACCTTAACGGTAATGTTTGTAGCAACCGGCTGGGGAGCAATAACAACAACCTTATCAGCGTTGGGGTTGGCCATTTTCGCAACAAGCTCGGTCGGTTGTGCAACAAATTCAACCTTAACGTCTTTTCCTACCTCGAGACCGTTGTTTTTAAGAACGTCATTAATAATATATTCGGGGTTAGCGCCTTGACCGGTTGAATAAACGGTCAAGCCCTTAAGGTCAGCGATAGACTTGATTTCATAACCCTTTGCAACAACGTTTAAAACGCCAAGTGTGTTGACAGCAAGCACCTGCACGTCAATATCGGGGTTGTTGTAAAGAACTGATGCAAGGTTGGTTGCAACTGCAGCAATATCAGCTTCGCCGTTTTTGAACTTAGCAATAATTTCATCATTGTTTGCAGCCAATGCAATGTTGTATTTAAGACTGCCTGCTTTATTTTCAGCCTTTTCCATAAGGTTTGCAAGACCAACACCTGTGGGACCTGCAATACCGTAAACGTTGCATTCAACGTTTGTTAAGTCGGGTGCAGAGCTTTCAGGGGTAGATTCGGTATTGCCGCCATTACCGCAGCCTGCAAAGGCAAAAATAAGTGCGAGTGTCAGTAAAATGCTAATTAGTTTTTTCATTGTTAATCACCTTTATATAATTATTTTCTTTTATAATATAACCGTTTTGTTCCAAATCGTTTAATGCCCTGTAAAGTGAAGCACGGCTTATGCCAAGCGTTTTTGAAACTAACGACATATTTTTAAAATTATGAATTTCGCTGTTTTGGTCGGCAAGGGAAGTGAGATATTTAAAAACGGTGTTTTCGGTACCGCTGCAGGAAATCACGTTAAGCTTTTTGTTTAAAAAACGAACTTTTTCAGACAAAAATGTAATGTAATTAATTGCTGTTTGCGGGTATTTTTCAAACAGCTTTGTCAGCTCGGCTTCGGTAACAAATAAAACTTCCGAATCGGTTTTGGCGGTAATTTTGCTGATATAACATTCGCCGCCGCCAAAAAGCGCCGCCACACCAAACGACATACCCTTTGAAAAGGTTTTTAAATGCGTTTCGTTTTTGTTGTCACTTGCAGCGGTTGCACTACCTTTAATTATATAACCAACCGCGGCTTTAAAATTGTGACTGCTGTAAATTGTATCACCTTTTTTAAATGAAACAGGTTTTGAAAAAGTTGAAATGATTTCATTTTTTTCTTTTTCGTCTAAATTTTTAATCAAGAAAAAATTGTCGAATTTCAGATAAACACCCCCAAAAAGTGTTTCATTTGATACACTTTATTATATTATAGCATATATTTTCACACTGTCAATACTATTTATAAAAAAACTGCAAAAAATGAAAATTGGGTCTTGACAAACGGTGTTTCTTTCGTTATAATATACAAGTCGCTTTAAGTTATGGCTGTATAGCTCAGTTGGCTAGAGCATGCGGTTCATACCCGCAGTGTCATTGGTTCGAATCCAATTACAGCCACCATTTTAATATGGCCCGTTGGTCAAGAGGCCTAAGACACCGCCCTTTCACGGCGGTAACACGAGTTCGAATCTCGTACGGGCCACCAAGAAAAAACCACGTTCGTAAGAACGTGGTTTTTTCAATGATGTTTGCCTTTGGCAAATGATGTTGGCTATGCTAATGATATTCACTTCGTGAATGATGTCGCTTCGCTAATGTTTATTGGCAAACATTGCATCATT
>JAZNOE010000039.1:0-3359 GCA_045580625.1 Acutalibacteraceae bacterium
AGCGACACCATAATTTTTCATTATGCATTATTCATTATTCATTCGCGTAAGCGCTAAACCGCAATTTATTTCTTCTTTTTATGAATATTGCGTATGGTTTTTTTCTTTTTCTGTGGGGTGGATTTATCATTACGGTCGGGTGCTATAAGACAATTTTTACCCGTTCCGATAAGGTCGTATCTGCCCGCCTTTTTAAGTGCGGCAAGCACGATTTGGCGGTTTTCGGGCTTGAAATATTGAAGCAACGCGCGTTGCTCAGCCTTTTCCTTTGCGGTTTTGGGCACGTAAACCGGCTTCATTGTGTTGGGGTCAATGCCTGTATAGAACATACAGGTTGAAACCGTGCCGGGGGTGGGGTAATAGTCCTGTACCTGTTCGGGGTGCATATTGTTGCGCTTTAAAAATACCGCAAGCTCAATTGCATCCTTAATGGTGCTTCCCGGATGGGAAGACATTAAATAAGGAACTAAATACTGTTTTTTACCTGCCGATTTTGTAAGCTCGTAAAAACGCTTTTCAAATTTGTTATAAACCTCAATCGGCGGTTTACCCATATATTTAAGCACGTTATTTGAGCAATGCTCGGGCGCGACCTTTAACTGACCGCTTACGTGGTGGTTGATAAGCTCTTTAAAAAAGTCTTCATTTTTGTCAGCTATAAGATAGTCGAACCTGATACCCGAACGGATAAACACCTTTTTAACTTTAGGCAATGCGCGAAGCTCACGCAAAAGCCTTAAATAATCGCTGTGGTCAACTTCAACCGCAGGGCACATTGTCGGTGCAAGGCATTTTTTGTCAGCACACGCACCTTTTTTAAGCTGACCCTTGCAGGCAGGCTTTCTGAAATTAGCGGTAGGACCGCCAACGTCGTGAATATATCCCTTGAAATCATCCATTTGGGTGATTTTTTTGGCTTCCTCAATAACCGAATTATGACTGCGAGAGGTGACAACTCTGCCTTGGTGATAAGCCAAAGCGCAGAAGTTGCAGTTGCCAAAGCAACCGCGGTTGTGAATAATGGAAAACTTAACCTCTTTAATGCCGGGCACACCGCCCTGGTTTTCATAAGACGGGTGATAGTCGCGCATAAAGGGCAGGGAATAAACCTCATCCATTTCGGCTTCGTTAAGCGGGGGCATCGGCGGGTTTTGAACCAAAATGGTGTCGCCGTGCTTTTGAATAAGGGTTTTTCCTCTTACCGAATCCATTTCATCTTGCTGAATTTTACAGCTTATGGCATATTGCTTTTTGCCGTTTTCGGTGTTTTCTTTCACTGCTTCAAAGCTAGGACATTCGCGACTGCCCGAAACGTGTGAAAATTCGGTAGTTTTAACTTTATAGCAAGTGCCCAGAATGTCTGTAAGCGAAGAAATCGGTTCACCGTTATTCAAGCGGTTGGCAATTTCAACAATATGCTTTTCGCCCATACCGTACATTAATAAATCTGCACCGCTGTCAATTAAAATCGAAGGGCGGACGGCATCATCCCAATAATCATAATGGGCAAAACGGCGAAGGGAAGCTTCAACACCGCCAATTGCAATGGGAATATCCCCAAAAAGCTCACGCAGTTTTTTGCAATAAACAATTGTTGCGCGGTCGGGTCGTGCGCCTGCTTTACCGCCGGGGGTGTAAGCATCGTCACTGCGGCGTTTTTTGGCGGCGGTGTAATGTGCCACCATTGAATCAATATTACCGCCGTTAACCAAAAAAGCAAGCCTTGGCGCGCCGAATCGCTTATAATCGTTTTCGCTTCTGGGTTGGGGAATTATGCATACCTTATAGCCCGCATTTTCGAGCACACGTGAAATAATTGCAGTGCCAAAAGACGGATGGTCAACGTAAGCGTCACCCGTTACGATTATAAAATCGGGTCTTTCCCAGCCGTAAGCCTTCATTTCTTTAACGGTTATAGGTAAAAATGGCATAATATCACCCCTTGTTTAAGCATATATATTAAAAGTATAACATATAAATGTTTTTTCGGCAAGGTGGTTTAAATGAAATTTTGGAACAACTATATAAAATTGCTTATAACACAAGGGATAATTGCTCTGATTATTATTCTGGGTGTTGTTGTTATAAAATTTGGGTTTAAGGATGTATATAAGGAGTTTCAAGATTGGTACAAAGATAATGTTTTGGTTGATACGGATATTAATGAGGTGATAGGGTGAAATTCAGTTTTTTGGGTACGAAAATTTACGTTTCGTTTTTCTTTATGGCGGCAATAACGCTGATGCTTGCAACCGACCGTACGGGTTATATGCTGCCAACCCTTTTTGCGGTATTAATACACGAAGCGGCGCATTTGTTTGTAATGTGGGTGTTGGACTGCGCTCCCTTGTCAGTAAGGCTTATCCCTGCCAGCGTGCAGATAAATAAGCGTTTTTCCTTTTCGGCAAAAAATGATTTGTTGATTGCTTCTGCGGGACCCTTGGCAAATTTAATACTGTCAGCCTGTCTTTATTTTAATTATGCGGCATTTGGCAGTTTTACGGTGCTTTGCTATTCGCTTTTAAATTTAATAATCGGTTGCTTTAATTTGTTGCCGGTGCGAGGTCTTGACGGCGGCACAATTTTATATTTATTACTTTGCAAATTAAAAGGGTGCGAAAAAGCGGCACTTTATATGCGAATAATTACTTTAATATTGGCGGCGGCAGTTATAATCGTTGCGGTTACCTTAACGCTGCGCCATAAATTCAACCTTTCAATATATATTGTGGGAATTTATCTTTTTGTGATGTCTTTAATGAAATTTTAGTTGAAAGAAGCCGAAAATTATTGTATATTAAGTTTAATAACTTTTTGGAGAAGATTTAATGGATAACAAGGAATTTGAAAGACTGCTGTTAACCGTTCAGAAGCCCGGCAGATATTCGGGCGGCGAAATCAACAGCGTTATTAAGGACAAGGAAAAGGTGGACGTGCGTTTTGCCTTTTGTTTTCCGGATACTTATGAAATTGGTATGTCGCATCTGGGTATGAAAATTTTATACTCGCAGTTTAATGCAAGGGACGACATCTGGTGCGAACGCGTTTTTGCGCCCTGGCTTGATTTTGAACAGGTTATGCGTGAAAATAATATTCCGCTTTTCGCACTTGAAAGCCGTGACGCAATTAAAGATTTTGACTTTATCGGCTTTACTTTACAGTACGAAATGTCTTATACAAATGTACTTAATATGCTTGATCTGGCGGGTGTTCCGCTTAAAAGTTGCGACCGTCAGGGTTTGTCACCTTTGGTTGTGGCGGGCGGTCCTTGTGTTTGTAATGCTGAACCTTTGGCGGACTTTGTTGACCTTTTCTTTTTGGGCGAAGGGGAAGAAGTCGATTTAGAAGTTATCGACCTT
>JAZNOE010000040.1:0-71102 GCA_045580625.1 Acutalibacteraceae bacterium
TAGTTAATCGCAACGGGCGATTCGTGAATCGCCCCTACGGGTAATATCAATTAAATTACTGATTATTTACATCCGTCACGGAGCGACACCTAACCTCTTCACTCTTACCTCTTACCTCTTACCTCGCGTCAGCGCTAAACCCCAATTTATATTATCGTTGCCAAAGTCAGCATTTCGCGGGCTTTAAGATATATTTCTTCTGCAGTTTGGGCATCAAGGGGGTTTTCACCGAGTCCCATTTCAATTGTAAAACCGGGACGGTCAAATTCTTCAATAAACCAGTCCTTAAAGCCGCCACCGTCGGCAATATCAACAGGTACGTCAAGTGCATAACCCGAAGCGGTTGCAAATATTTCAGCAATTCGCTTTGAACGTGGCGGCGTATGGTCACCAAAACACCAATATATTACTTCCCCTTGGCTGTGAAGCGCTACTGTATGCCTTATTCTTGCCCTTTTACAAAGACTTATAAGCGCCTGTGTTTCAGGTTCACTTTCGGGCTTTGGTCCACCATAACGAGAAGGTGCAGGGCCATATATACCTATTTTTCGTTCCTTTTTGCGTAGGTTTTCCCAATCAGCATTAAAATTATGGTTAATGTCCACTCCGCGAAAGTTTGCATTCCAATGTGTGAAATCATTTTTACAAAGTCGTGCAATACGGTCGGCTTCATTTCCACAGGCAGCTTTGCCCAAAAGTGAAATATCACATCCATCAGGATTTACACAGGGCACAAAAATTACTCCCCTGCCCTTTAAACCGCGAATTGCATTTACCCCTTCAATTGAAAGGTCATTTTTTATAGCATAAGCGAGGTCTTCAATAAACATAAGCAGTATTGTTGATGTAATTCTTTCACTTCCGTGAAAGGCGGCGGATATAAGACTGTATTCATTTGAAGACCCTATTTTAAGCGCAGTAATATCCTTTCCCATACAGCTTTTACCAATTAGTGAGCGTTTTATAAAAGGATATTCACGGCAAATTTCATCAATTAGTCTTTGACGGGCAAAATAATCATATTCCATTGGTTTTACAATTGCTTTCATTTTCAACACCTCTTTTAATGTATATTATAAAAGAGTGCAAAAAATGATTATAACGTTATTGACAGCCATTATTTTATACTTTATAATACTTTCGGTGATAAAAATGAACTTAACTGAAAAGCAGCTTACAAAAGAATATATATTTGAAGGTAAAATTATTAAAGTCAGACGTGATACAGCACTTCTTCCTAATGACACAACCGCAATACGTGAGGTGGTTGAGCACAACGGCGGTGTTTGTGTTGTCGCACTTACTGATAATAATGAGATATTGTTTGTCAAGCAATTCCGTTACCCTTATATGGAAGAAATTTTCGAAATTCCCGCAGGCAAACGCGATTCTTTGGATGAAGACCCGCTAATGTGCGGCAAACGTGAGCTTAAAGAAGAAACGGGTGCCACCGCAAAACGTTTCATATCACTGGGTCAGCTTTACCCCACCCCCGGTTACTGCGGTGAGATTATCTGGATGTTTGCAGCATTAGACCTTGATTTCGGCGACTGTGACCCCGATGACGATGAATTTTTAGAAATTGAAAAAATTCCACTTTTGAAAGCAGTTGAAATGGTTATGAACGGCGAAATTAAGGATGCCAAAACCCAAACCGCAATTTTAAAGCTTAAATATTTAATTGATAACGGTGAGATATAAAAAACACCGCTGAAAGCACTAAGCCTTCAGCGGTGTAATTTTTTTATTTCTTTTCGGGGGTTTGCATATCAATAACCTTTAAGCCATTATCGGTTTTTTCGATATAAACATACTTATCAAAATAATCCTTATAATTCTCATTACCGCGAACTAAAACCTGTGTAAAGTTAACACGGCAAGCAAAAAGAGTATCGGTATACTGATGCGCTTCAGTAATTATAACGTCTTCAAAACGGTAACCCGAATGGTCCCAAACCCAAATTTCAGTCTTTTTAATATAGTTATAAAACTCGGTTGTAGTATCAAAATAATGTGTTATACTGCCACGGCTTGCATCCTTTTGCATAAATTTCGCATAATCCTGACAAGCATTCAGCGCAAAGTTGGTGTTTGCATCATAAGTCGCTTTATCTATGCTTTGCTCAACAACGTAAACACTGCCGTCCTTTTTAACGTCAATTTCACTTCCGTCAGCCGCAAATGCTTTAATATCAAACCCTTCACAAAGGAAATTGTTAAGCTGAAATACCTGATGAGTAACTTTCTCGCCTGTGCCGATTTTGTCAGTTAATACAGCGGGTACAGCAAGGTCCTTACGGTCAGATTTTTTAACCTCAACACCGTTTATGGTAAGCTTAACGTCGGAAGGCACGCGGATTTCATAATTGTGACAAAGGTCTTTATTAAGCTCGGCAAGACCAACCTCATAGCCCTTTATGCCAAACTTACCCGCAGTTTTGGACTTTTTAAGATAAAATGTCACAACTGCTTCATCATCAATTTTAACGTTATAAACTTCGTTATAGCCTTCAAGCTTTTTACCCGACGAAGCAATAGTCAATTTCTTACCGTCAAGAATTTTCTTAAATTCGGCATTAACGTCATTTTTATCTTCATAAACCGAAAGCTCAATATCATACTTTTTGGCGGCACCGTAAAGGTCGCCCTTTTGTAAATATTCGGTAATAATATTATTGACATAACCCACAGGCTGTGCCGCTTCATAAGCTTTAAGCACTGAATTCAACACAAAAAGCGAAGCAATAAGCAACACAAGAAAAACAGCAATTACGGTAAAATAAATTTTATAAAATAAAGACATTTTTTTCATAATTTATTCCTCCGTAACATAAAAACAGGTAGGCAATCTGCGAGGGGCGGTAAATGCCTTATACTGATTAACAAGTCCCTGCTTTTGATAGTTATCAAGCTTTGAAGTGTCAATATTATAAACGTTATAATAATCACGATAGAACATCATTGAAGATGAGCCACCGTCTAAAAGACCTGCCGAAACCGCACCGTATTCAACAAGAATGTCAATTACGTCATTTCTTGAAGCACCGATGCTGCTGGCGCTTCTACCATCAGTAACCAGCATTATTACAGTACCGTCTTCGCGTTGTCCGATAGCTGTACGCTGTGCCGCACCAAGGTTGCCGTCACCATAATGAAGGTTAACCTTTTCAAGCTTGCCGGTTTCTTTATTTTTAACGTTATCAATAAGCAAATTGCCGTTTTGGAAGGATACACCGTCACGAATACCTAGCTCATCTGCTTCGGATTTCGTGATACCTTCCTTACAAACAAACTGATTATTTTTATCAAAACCGATAAATGTGCGACGAAGACTGTCATTCCAGACGCAGTTACCGTTTGAATATGTAATACCCATTGGTTTTGCGCCGTTACCCTGACCGCCAACGTCGGCAAACTCACCACCATTTATTACGGCAAGTGCTTTATACTTTTCGGCAAAATTGAAAATTCGCATACCACCTGTGGCAGCGGCAAAATTTTCACTTGAAATACCAACCTTTACGCGTGATGGATCTTTAACCAACAAAAGATAGGCTTTAAAATTGGGTTTTTGAATGAAAATAAGCTTGGTGCCTTTTTTGGCGTCCTTCCACTCATCTTCGTTAACCTCACCAACGTAATCATCAACGTCAATTGAATCGGTATTAATTCTATAACTGTTTTCAACAATTTCGTTAACCGTTTCTTTAGGAAGGAAAAGTCCCGGCACCCATTTGGTCGCACTCGCCTGCATTGCTGAAAGCACAAGCATATCGCGCATCGTCTTACTTGGACCGCGTGCAACAACCATACCCGCAGAAAAGGCAGTAATAATTACAAGTAAAAGCGCAGTTCCAAGTGAAATGAACGAACGGCCGATAACCTTTTTAACGGTCAATTTTTGCTTGGGGGCGACTTCTTCTTTTTTCTTAACTGCCGTACTGAAAACCCAAGTTTGCTGAATACGGTAGCTTATAAAGAACAACACAACGTCTACAAAAAGCTTTAATACAGTTTTTATTTCAGGGTTTGCAGAAAACAAGACCGATAAAAGCCACACAGCACCTGCAGAAACCAGCATTTGCGGAATTGCCAATGCATAATAACGGAAAACTGCTTTTTTGGTATTGCCTTCAAAATCAAAAACGCGACTGCGGTTAATTGAAAAATTGGTAATTGAAGACACTGCCCTTGCAATAATGGTAGAAATCAGCACAGAAAGACTGCCAAACACCCCGCCGCAAAGCTTATTTAAAAGATAGAAAACCAAAAGGTCAATTATTGCAGAAACGGTTGAAGAAAGCCAGAATCCCAGAATAAAGCTGTAAACACGGATAGAATCGCGCACAGTTTTAAAATGTGATTCGTGCTTTCCTTCTTCTTCATAAATGGTCTTAATCGTAACTTCAAAAAGTTCAATTCCTGCCTGCTTGAATTTTAAAAGCATATTTGTTTCATATTCAAACCTGTCGCCCTTAACGTTAAGCAAGAAGGGCAAATGCTTTATTGGGAAGCCGCGAAGACCTGTTTGTGTATCGGAAATTTTAATACCGCAAAGGGTTTTAAAAACAAATGAAGTTGTCTTATTGCCAAAACGGCTGCGTTTGGGCACCTGCGAAAGCGAAAAATCACGACAGCCGAGAATAATTTTATCACCTTCGCGAAGCAAGGCTTCAGCACAGTTTTTAACATCCTCGGGGTCGTGCTGTCCGTCACCGTCAACAGTAATAACACCCTCAAGTGTTGTGGAATATTTCATTATAAACTTAAATGCCGTTTTAATTGCCGCACCCTTACCCTTGTTATAGGTATGCCTTAAAACGATAAAATTATTTTCTTTATCAGTTGCGGGAAAATTGTTCTGATGAGCAGCATCACTGCCGTCATCAACAATAATGAAATTTTTAAAGCCAACAGCCTTAAGCCCGTCAATTGTTCTGATAAGCTTTTCATCAGGATTTAAGGAAGGTATTAAAATGCAAATTTTGTTAAACATGATTAATCCTCACATAAAGTTATTAAGCGTTTGAAAGCGACAGCCCTTACGAGCCGTCGCCCTTTTTTAAGTATTAATTCAGGAAATTATTTTTCCTTATATTCTTTAACAATCTTCTTTATTCGGTCAACGGGATCTAAAAGACGACTGATAGAATTATCGTAATTCAATGTCTGAACCAAAAGCGCAATATATTTTGACATATTAACGCTTGTGTACCATTCTCTTGACAAAAGCTCAGGTGTTTGATAAATAAGGTTGGTTGTGAACACCTTATCAATTAGACCGTTTTTATAATATTCATCAAACTTTTCCAAACCGTCAACAAACAAACCGAAGGTTGAGAAAATGAAAATTCGCTTTGCACCGCGTTCCTTAAGCTTTGCCGAAATATCAAGCATAGACTCACCCGAAGAAATCATATCATCAACAAGGATAAGATCCTTACCGGTAACGTCAGCACCCAAAAATTCGTGTGCTTCAATGGGGTTTTTACCGTTAACAACAACAGAATAATTACGGCGCTTATAGAACATACCAAGCTCTAATTCCAAAACGGATGAATAGTAAATACAGCGACCCATACCGCCCTCGTCGGGAGAAACGATCATTGTATGTTCACGGTCAAGCTGAATATCGGGTACGGATTTAAGCAACGACTTGATCATTTGATAAGTGGGCTGAACATTATCAAAGCCGTCATAAGGAATTGCATTATTTACACGGGGGTCATGTGCATCAAAAGTGATTATATTCTTAACACCAATCGCCACAAGCTCCTGCAAAGCCATTGCACAGTCCATAGATTCACGTGCGGTTCTTCTGTGTTGTCTGCCTTCGTAAAGCATAGGCATAATTACGGTGATTCTGCGCGCCTTGCCGCCAAGGGCTGCAATAATACGCTTAAGATCTTGAAAATGATCGTCAGGGCTCATAGGTACGGTCTTGCCGTACATTTTATATTCAACACTGTAATTGAAGCAATCACAAAGAATATATGCATCAACACCACGGGCGGTATGCTTTAAAACTGCCTTTGCTTCACCTGTGCCAAAACGGGGACAATTGGGTTTAACGATATAGGTTTCTTCATCATCAGCATCGCGCCATTGCTTAAGATAATGGTCGACCTTGCTTGCAATGTCCTCGCAGCCTCGCATACTGATAATTGCCAAATCTCCGTAAGGTGTGTGTGTAAAATCAACTTTTGCCATATAAAGCCCCTCCGTAATATTAAATTTACTATTATATAATACCATAAATTGTCCGACAAAAAAAGACCTTTTATTTAAAAAGTTGTATAAACTTTTTGTAATTTTGGCGGTTTTTTCTAAAATAATATACAAATTTTGTTAAATTAATAAAATATGATAAAATTTATTGAAAATTTTGCGCCATTTTGGTAAAATTAATTGAATAACTGTTTTTGAGGTGATCTTAATATGGCAAGAGTATACTTATTAGGGCACACCCCCGCCCCCGAGCACTGCGTTGCATCTGCTGCGAAGCTTTGCTACAGCTCGTCAAATATTGCAGATTTACGTGATAATCTCACCGATGAAAAAGCCGCGCAATTTGTTGAAATGTTAAGTGAAATCGGTCACGAAAGCCCCATTGAGCACGCAAGCTTTACCTTTGGAATTGAGGGCGTTTCACGTGCTTTGCTTGCGCAGATCACCCGACATAGAATGGCATCCTTTTCGGTCAAAAGCCAACGTTACGTTCGGGAAGGCAGCTTTGAATATGTAACCCCACCCGAAATTGCGGCCATTCCCGAAGCCAAAGAAATTTATGATGAAATTATGGCTGAAGACCAACGCCGTTATGACGCACTTGCCGCAGTTTTAAAGGAAAAGCATATTAAAACCTTTATGAATGAAGGCAAGGATGAAAAGACTGCCACACGTCTGGCAGAAAAGAAGGCAATTGAAGATGCGCGCTTTGTTTTACCGAATGCCTGCGAAACACAAATGGTTATGACAATGAATGCAAGGTCACTTATGAATTTTTTCCGTCACCGTTGTTGCAACCGCGCACAGTGGGAAATTAAAGACGTTGCAGACCAGATGCTGGCACTTGTTTTAGAAGTGGCACCAAATTTATTCAAAAATGCAGGTCCGTCTTGTGTAAGCGGTCCCTGCCCCGAAGGTAAAATGACCTGCGGACACTATAAAGAAATTAAAGAATTTTATGAAGGACTTAAGAACAATGGGTAAGCTTATAGTTTTAGAAGGTTTAGACGGCAGCGGTAAATCAACTCAGCTTGATTTATTGCCCGAAAACCTAAAAAAAGCAGGAATTGACTGCAAAAAGGTTTCTTTTCCCGATTATGATAATCCATCAAGCACACTTGTCAAAATGTATTTAGCAGGTGATTTTGGTCAGAAACCCGGTGACGTTAATGCTTATGCGGCATCTACCTTTTACTGCGTTGACCGTTATGCTTCCTTTAAAGCAAATTGGGGTGAATTTTATTTAAATGGCGGCACTGTTGTTTCTGGTCGTTACACCACTTCAAATGCCGTACATCAATGCTCAAAATTACCCGAAAACGAATGGGAAGGCTTTTTAAACTGGCTCTATGATTTTGAATATAACAAGGTTGCAATTCCAAAACCCGATAAAGTAATCTTCCTTGATATGCCGATAGAAGTTTCACAAAAGCTTTTATCAAAGCGTTATGAAGGTGATGAAGCCAAAAAGGATATTCACGAAAAGGACACGGCATATCTTGACCGTTGCAGAAAAGCCGCAATTTTTACTGCGAAGTATTCGGGTTGGGATATTATTCCCTGTGCCAAAGACGGTATGGCCCGAACAATTGATGAAATTGCCGAAGACGTTTTGAAATCGGTTTTAGAAATTTATAAGGATTAATTTTATGATTTATGTTTTTTTAGCAAACGGCTTTGAAGAATGTGAGGCACTAGCCCCTGTTGATATTCTCAGACGTGCCGGCTTTGACCTTTTAACAGTCGGTGTAGGCGGTAAAACCATTGTCGGTGCACACAACATTCCCGTTATTTGTGATATTACAACCGATGAAATTGTTTTTGATAATATTGAAGCTATCATTTTACCCGGTGGTATGCCCGGAACAATAAATCTTGAAAAAGATGAAATTGTACAAAAAACAATTGATTATGCAAGCGAACACAATTTGCTTATCGGAGCAATTTGTGCCGCACCGTCAATTTTGGGACACAAGGGCCTTTTAAACGGTAAAACGGCAACCTGCTTCCCCGGTTTTGAAAAGGATTTAATCGGCGCTGAATATATTAACAACGCGGTTATACGTGACGGCAATATTATCACCGCTAAAGGTGCAGGCGTTGCGCTTGATTTTGGTTTCGAGCTGCTTGCTTACTTAAAAGATGAAAAGGTCGCAAACGATTTAAAAATTCAAATGATGTTTAAATGATTTGAGGGTTTTAAATGAAAAAGAAGTTTTTAATTATTATTTCAAGTGTTTTAGCCGTTGTTTTAGCGGCAGTTATCGGCGTATCCGCTTTTTTTATTGGTGATATGAACGGTGGCAAAAACGGTAAGGATGTGCAGATCGAAATTAAGCAAGGCACATACACCGCACAAATTGCCGAAATTTTAAAGGATGAAGGCATTATCAGTTCTCCCATTGGCTTCCGTGTTTTTGCAAAGCTGAAAAAATTTGAAAGCAAGTTTAAATATGGTCACTACACCTTTAACACAGGTGACAGCTATGAAGAAATTGCAAATAAGCTTATCACCCAAGGCGCAAAGGCTAAAACTATTAAAGCAACCATACCCGAAGGTACAGGTATTAATGATTTTGTTAAAAACGTAAATGGGAAAAACGTTACAGTACCTGGTATTGCTTCAATTTTAGAAAAAGCAGGCGTATGCACTAAAGCCGATTTTATTGAAGCTTTAAATAACGTTTCACTTGAAGGCAAGCTTTTAAGCGGTGCTAAAGACAAAAACACATATTACGCTCTTGAAGGCTATCTCTTCCCCGAAACCTATGAGTTTTATTATTTTGAAAATTCAAAAGAAGGCGCAAAAGCCGCTGTTGAAAAATTGGTTTTGGAAGCTGAAAACCGCATCACCGATGAAATGTATAAAAAAGCCGAAAATATGGGTTACAGTATGCACGAAATTTTAACTATGGCTTCTATTATTCAGATGGAAGCGGGTGTTGATACCGCATCATTACCCAAAATTGCGGGTGTATTTTACAACCGCCTTGACAGTGCGAATTTTTCAACACTTGGCTCTTCCCCAACCTGCTACTATGGTGATTCATTTGAAAATGACGATGAAAGATATGACACCTATAAGGCAAAGGGCTTGCCTCCCGGACCGCTCTGCTCACCCGGTATTAAAGCAATTAATGCCGCGTTAAACCCCGAAGGCAGTGAATATTTTTATTTTGTAACCGACAAAAACGGTAAATTTTACTTCCACAAAACACTTAGTGAACAAAACAAAACCATTAATAACTTAAAACAAAACGGAAATTGGATTTATGAATATTTCAACAAATAATATACCCGAGCTATTGTGCCCTGCAGGAGATTTAACCCGACTTAAAGCCGCAGTTGATTACGGTGCTGATGCAGTGTATCTTGCGGGCGAAGAATTCGGTATGCGCACCGCTGCTACAAACTTTGGCGAAGAAGACCTTAAAGAAGGTGTAAAATACGCGCACGAACACGGTGTAAAGGTTCACGTAACCTGCAACACAATACCCCACAATGATGAAGTTCCGCGTCTTCCCGACTTTTTAAAATTTTTAAATGAAATTAAAGTCGATGCCATAATTGCGGCCGACCTTGGTACAATTATGATGGTTAAAAAATATGCGCCCGACGTTGATTTACACGTATCTGTGCAGTCGGGTATTTGCAATTATGAAACGGCAAATGCTTTTTATAATTTGGGTGCAAAGCGCATTGTTTTAGCACGCGAATTATCGCTTAAGGAAATTAAAGAAATTCGCGAAAAAACACCTAAAGACCTTGAAATTGAAATGTTTGCGCATGGGGCAATGTGTGTGTCATATTCTTCGCGTTGTCTTTTATCAAGCTATATGACAGGCAGAGATGCTAATCGCGGTGACTGCGCACAGCCCTGCCGTTGGAGCTATTCGTTAATGGAAGAAAAGCGCCCAGGTCAGTTTTTTAATATTACCGAAACCGAAAAAGGCACCTACATTTTAAATGCAAATGATATGTGTATGGCTGAATATCTGGATCAAATTCGTGATGTGGGTGTTGACAGTATTAAAATTGAAGGACGCGCCAAATCACATTATTACGTTGCAGTCACAACCAACGCATACCGCGGTGCACTTGACAGTTTGAAAGCTTGTAGCGGTGAATGGATCTGTCCCGAATGGGTAACAGAAGAGCTTAATAAAATCAGCCATCGCAACTATTCAACAGGCTTTTATTTTGGTGCACCCAAAAATTCACAAACCTATGCAAATGCAGGCTACGTAAGGGATTATTCGGTTGCGGCAATTGTTGACGGATATGAAGACGGCAAAATTATTGCCACCCTTAAAAACAAGTTTTTAAAGGGGCAGGAATTTGACTGTTTGGAGCCCAAAAATAAACCTTTTGTTGTTAAAGCAGACACGGTTTATAACGAAAAAAATGAAGAAATTGAGTCTGCTCCCCACCCGATGATGACGGTAAAAATTCCCTTCCCCCATCCTGTTAAAAAAGGCTCACTTTTGAGAATGAAGGCCGACTAATATTTACACCTCTTGTCAATAATAGACAAGAGGTGTTTTTTATGGATAACCGCCGTTGGTGGCACTTTTTTGCACGCAGAAGTCTTGTATGCTATGTTTTACTTATTTCACTTTTCTTTGTTTCTTTTTTAAGGGTTGCAGTCGTTGCAAGAACCGATTATACTTCAGTTTTAAAAAATCACGGCAGACTTAAAATGAAAGTGTCTGATATACGCGGTACGGTTTATGACTGCAATATGGTACCGCTTACAAACACAAAAACAAAAATTGTTGCCTGCGTTACACCCACCAACCGCGCAAAGACAGCCTTAAAAACCGTACTTAAGGGTGATGAGCTTGAAGATGCGCTTTTAAGACTTGAAAGCGGCAAGCCTATACTTTGTGAAGTGCCTGAAATAATTGAATGTGACGGTATTTACTGCACAAAGATATTTTACGATGACACCCCTGTAATCGCACCACATACGATTGGTTATGTCGATAACGATAATAAAGGTGTCAGCGGTATTCAGGCTGCTTATAACAGCCTTTTATACAGTGATTCTTCGGCGTATTTTGCCTTTTCATGTGATGGATTAGGTAATATTTTAGAAGGTATAAAACCGGAAATTCACAACAACACAACTGCTGTCGCAAACGGTGTTGTAACAACACTTGATATTAACATTCAAAACATTATTGAAAACAACGCCGATCCGTTAAACCGCGGTGCAATTATTGTTGCAGATGCCCAAACACTAAAAATTCGGGGTATTGTTTCTCGCCCGAATTTTGACAATATGAATATAAGTCAGTTTTTAAATGATGATGCCTCCCCGCTTTTTAACCGCGCAATAAATTGTTATGCCGTTGGCTCTGCCTTTAAGCCGTGTGTTGCCGCTGCCGCTGCTGAAAGCGGACTTGAAAATACAAAATATAATTGTGTAGGAAATATGCAGATTATTGACAGAAGCTTTAACTGTCACGAAAGGCACGGTCACGGTGAAATGAATTTAGAATATGCGCTTGCGAATTCATGTAACACGTATTTTTTTAATTTGGCACTTAAAACTGGCAGTAACAATGTTTTTAAAATGGCTGATCTTCTGCATTTCGGACACAAAATAAAGCTTTGTGACGGTATTTATACTGCTAAAGGTGCCGTTCCAGATATTTCAAAGCTTCAAAACGATGCACACCTTGCAAATTTCAGCATTGGTCAGGGCGATTTTACCGCTTCCCCCATTTCAATGCTAACGCTTTATTCATCAATTGCCAACGGTGGAAAATATTATATGCCTTCTTTGGTTGAAGGCACATATGAGGACGGAAGTTTTCAAAAGTATGACGCTGGTTATCCGACAAAAGCAATGAATGAAAAAACTGCCGACACCCTTAAAAAATATTTGCAAACCGTTATAACCGAAGGTACAGGAAGTGCCGCTTTGCCGCAAACCGTTTCAGCAGCAGGTAAAACCGCCACTGCACAAACCGGAAAATTTCAAAACGGCCGTGAAATTTTATCAAGTTGGTTTTGCGGTTTTTTCCCTGCCGACAACCCAAAATATATAATCATCGTTTTTTGCGAGAATACTAGTCTTCAAACCGAATCCTGCGCCGAAATTTTTTCAAAAACAGCGGATATGATTATGGAAATAAACGAGTAAATAGCAATCCCCGCAAGGCATAAAGCTTTACGGGGATTTTTATTAACTCTTATATATAGATTTATATTTTTGCACAAAAATAATCGCATAGATTATACAAACCGCAACCAATATTAATGACGTAGCATAGCCGATTATTATGTTGCTGTCAGTAACGCTGTCATCAAGCATGAATACCCTCATAGCGAATGTCACGGGAATACCGTCAGTGTGCTCTGCGCCGTAAAGTCCGTATAAATAAGCGAAAAACATTCCTAATGAAGTTATAAATGTTGATATGGGAAATATTAGCGAAAACTTACTGCTTTTAAATTTTAAAAGCACAAACGAGCAAAGTATTATTGCAAGTAATAAAGCATTAAGAATGATATAACCTAAACTATCCATTATATTTCTTCCTTAATTTTATATTTTTCTATTTTAGTTTAAATAATGTGAATTTATTATCAGACGTTCCCATATCAGTCAAACTACACACTAAAATATGATTGTCGGAAACATACGTAACGAATGACATGGTTTTTGAATCTATAAAATTCTCAAAAGTAACGATTTTATCTAACGCGTTATCGTAAAACATCGGCATACCGGTATTTGTTCCACACCAAGTAATAATCTTACCGTTTGTTTTAACCCTATCAATAAAACTACCCATTTTATAAAATAAAATTATTGGTTCGGTTTTATCGTCACCGTATTTTCTTATACCGTAACAATCTCTTGGACTGTTCGGACTAATAACATTATTACCCAAGGTATCGACTGTGCCGTCTTTTATTTTTGCAAAATCCGAAGCAGTCATATAATCGTTAACAGCTAAAATATCACCCTTTGAAGCAAAGATTGTACCAAGCCCGGTTATTTCCTTAAACCAATAACCGTTTTTACTTTCGGAATAAAAAAGACAATTTATCTTATCCTCTGACATAGCAAGCCAAGCGGGCTTATTTTTATATTCCATAACCTTTTTTGAATCGTTCGCTACTTCGGTAAGCTTTCCGTTTGATATATCGTAAGAAAAGATTTTAATTTTATAAAAATTATCCTTATCAACACCGACCGTATCGGTAAAATAAACCTTACCATCAATTATAACGGGTTCATCAAACTGCCACGAATACATCATACCGTCTTTAGAGTTTCTTGTATAGGTATAAATCTTTAAATCCTTCTTATTTTCAAGGTCATATAAATGTATGCTCGAACGCATCCAATCATATCCCTCATCTTCTTGCCAAATCATATATTTATCGTCAATAGAATAAATTGCGCATTGTATATCTTCTTCGGTTTCAACAAGCTTTTCCCACTTATTCTCATAGGGTAAATAACGATAAATATAACAATGCCCAGGGTTAATTAAAGGATCAACGTTTTTTAAGTAATATACGTTACCATCATTATCAATCTCAACTGGTGACATATCGGTTTCTGGGAGCTTAATATTTGTAATATCAATACTTTCAACATTTTTATACGCATCGGCAAGATTGATTGTTTCTTTATAAAGCACCATATTATCGGTTGAAAAAACGTATTCGCTTAAATAATCATCCTTATTAACAACACGTAAGCCCTTTTCGATGCTTTCGGTTTTATCTAGGAGTTTATTGTCTTTATCAGCAGGTGTTTCGGCTTTACAAGAAGACAAAATTGAAAATAAGATAACACAAATCAATAAAATGCTTATTTTACGCATAAAACCTCCTCCTTTTCTTTAATTATTGTAATACAAATCCCCAACACTTTCAAGCAACAGTGTTGTAATACTATTCTGCAACCTACATTTTGCATGCTTTTGTCCTTCAAAAAAGAATCTTTTAAGCCTTATTTTAAACGCTTTTTCGGTTGACAAATACTTACTGTAAGTATATAATAATAAAGTATGTTTAATTCTAAAAAAGGGATGTTTTGAAAATGAAATGGACTTCACTTAACGACCTTCGCGAAAGTTATCTTTCCTTCTTTGAAGAAAAAGGACATTTACGTCTTGGTAGCTTTTCGTTGGTGCCCAACAACGACAAATCATTACTTTTAATAAATTCGGGTATGGCACCGATGAAAAAGTATTTCACAGGCGAGGTTACCCCACCCCGCAACCGTGTTACCACTTGCCAGAAGTGCATCCGCACACCCGACCTTGAACGTGTTGGTATTACCGCACGTCACGGCACCTTCTTTGAAATGCTTGGTAACTTTTCTTTTGGTGATTATTTTAAAAATGAAGCTATTCCGTGGGCTTGGGAATATTTAACCAAAACCTTGGAAATTCCCGAAGAATTATTATGGCCTTCAGTTTATGAAGAAGATGATGAAGCCTACGCTTTATGGCGTGACGTTATAGGTGTACCTGAAGAACGCATTGTCAGAATGGGTAAAGAAGACAACTTCTGGGAACACGGCACAGGTCCTTGCGGTCCTTGCAGTGAAATTTATTTTGACCGCGGTGAAAAATACGGCTGTGGCTCACCTGACTGTAAGCCGGGCTGTGACTGTGACAGATATATGGAAATTTGGAACAACGTATTTTCACAGTTTAACAATATGGGTGACGGCACCTATACCGAGCTTGAACACAAAAACATTGACACAGGTATGGGTCTTGAACGTCTTGCTTGCGTAATGCAGGGTGTTGACAATATGTTTGAGGTTGACACCATCAGAAACATTCTTAATAAAGTGTGCGCAATTTCGGGAAAGGAATATGGTAAAGAACATTCTACCGACGTATCAATACGTGCCATTACCGACCACGCACGCGCCGCAACCTTTATGATAAGTGATGGTATTATTCCTTCAAACGAAGGTCGTGGTTACGTTTTACGTCGTATTATCCGCCGTGCGGTACGTCACGGTAAGCTTATTGGCATTAACCGCGCTTTCTTTATGGAGCTTTGCGACTGTGTTATTAACGAAAACAAATCCGGTTATCCCGAGCTTGTTGAAAAGAAAGAGCTTATCACAAAGGTTATCACCAATGAAGAGGCTTCCTTCAACAAAACAATTGACCAGGGTCTTTCAATGCTTGAAAACCTTACTAAAAACGGCGGTATGCTTTCAGGTGAAGATGCATTTAAGCTTTACGACACCTACGGCTTCCCCATTGACCTTACTGTTGATATTCTTGCCGAAAAAGGTATGACGGTTGATGAAGAAAAGTTTAAAGAACTTATGAACGAGCAACGTCAGAAAGCAAGAGATGCCCGTAAGGCTTCGGACGGTGAAAGCTGGAAATCTAACGATTTGACCTTTGAAAACATTAATGCTACCGAATTTTTGGGCTATCGTGATAACAAGTGTGACGCCAAGGTTTTGGACATTGTAGTTGAGGGTGAACACACCTTAACCGCAACAAGCGGCAACAAGGCAATTATAGTGCTTGATAAAACCGTTTGCTATGCTGAAAGCGGCGGTCAGGTTGGCGACAGCGGTGTTATTACTGCTGACGGCTTTACTTTTAAGGTTTATGACGTTAAGAAAAATTCAAGCGGCATTTTCACCCACTTCGGCACAGTTGAAAACGGTGAAATTTCAGTTGATAATACCGTAGCAGTTGAAATTGACAACGTTAAACGCGCGGCTATAAGAAGAAATCACACCGCCGCTCACCTTTCGCAGGCAGGTCTTCGTGCCGTGCTTGGCACACATGTTGAGCAGGCCGGTCAGCTTGTAAATGAAAAGGCTGTACGTTTTGACTTTACACACTTCTCTGCCCTTACTGCTGAAGAAATCGTGAAAGTTGAAGAATTTGTAAACAACGCTATTTTAAGCGGTATTGAGGTTATGAATAAAGAAATGCCTATTGCTGAAGCTAAAAAGCTTGGCGCAATGGCATTGTTTGGCGAAAAATACGGTGAGGTTGTTCGTGTTGTTGCTGCAGGCGATACATCTGTTGAGCTTTGCGGCGGTACCCACGTTGACAACACCGCAAAAATCGGTCTTTTCCACATTGTAAGTGAAAGCAGTGTTGCGGCAGGTGTTCGTCGTATTGAAGCAGTTACAGGTAACGGTGTATTAAACGTTTTATACAACAACATTGCCCTTGCAAACGAAACCGCGAGCATTATTAAGGCACAAAATGCCAACGAAATTGCAAAACGAGCAACTGCTGTTATGGCTGAACTTAAAGAAACACAACGTTTACTTGAAAAGGCTGAAGCCAAGCTTGCAGGCGGTCAGATAGATGGTATTTTGGCAAATGCTGCTGATGTAAACGGCGTTAAGGTTGCTTTTGCTAAAATTGACGGCAGTGCCGATGATTTGCGCAAGATGACCGATACCGTAAAGGCTGAAAACGATGACACAGTTATTGTTCTTGCGGCGGTAAACGGTGAAAAGCTCACCTTCTGCGCGGCTTGCGGTAAAGCAGCAGTTGCAAAGGGTGCGCACGCAGGTAACCTTGTTCGTGAAATTGCAAAGCTTTGCGGTGGTAACGGCGGCGGCAAGCCTGACAGCGCAATGGCAGGCGGTAAGGATGCTTCAAAGGTTGACGAAGCTTTAGAAAGCGTTCCCGCCATTTTAAAGGAGATGCTTAAATAAATGAACGACTGTTTATTTTGCAAAATTATAAAAGGTGAAATTCCTTCTACAAAAGTTTATGAAAACGATTACGTTTATGCCTTTATGGATATTGAACCACAAGCCCCCTTTCACGCAATTATCGTGCCAAAAATTCATATTAAATCTGCCGATGAAATAAATGCCGAAAACAGCATTTACATTGCAAAAATTTTTGAAGCTGTGGCAGAAATTGCAAAGGCCGAAAAGCTTGAAAACGGTTATCGCGTTGTTAATAACTGCGGTGAAGACGGCGGTCAGACCGTCGGTCACATACACTTCCACCTTTTAGCCAGAAGAAACCTACAATGGCCTCCCGGCTGATAAATATTAAGGAGATGCAAAAATGTCTGAATATTATACTTTAAAAATTGCCGGTCTTGAAAGACAGCTTGAAAAATTTCCCGTAAGCGAAAAATTAGATATTGCCGCTTTTATAATCTTTGGTGACGTTGAACTTACCATTAAATGCTGTGAAGAACTTCTTAAAAAGCTTCCCGAATTTGACGTTATCATCACTCCCGAAGCTAAAAGCATTCCCATTGCTTATGAAATGGCAAGACAATCGGGCAAGCCTTACATAATAGCACGCAAGGGTGTTAAGGTTTATATGCGTAACCCCCTTTCTGTTGCGGTTAATTCAATTACCACACAGAACGAACAGCATTTATACCTTGGCGAAACCGAAGTCAATATGATAAAAGGCAAAAAGGTGCTTATTGTTGATGACGTTATCAGCACGGGTGAATCTCTCACCGCTGTAAGAAGCCTTGTCAATGCCGCAGGCGCAATCGAGGCCGCGTCTTGCGCATTTTTAGCTGAAGGTGATGCCGCAGAACGCGATGATATTATCTTCCTTGAAAAGCTTCCCCTTTTCTTTAAATAATTTTCATATAAAATCACACCCCTGTGCTTTTGCACAGGGGTGTTTCATTTTAGTTATGCATTTTCCTTTTTACGAAGAGTTGCAAGACTGAGCGCCAGACCGCCGCTGATTACCATAAGCATAAACCAGAATATAATATTGCCAGAATCATCAGTTTGCGGAATTTCAGGCGTGTATTTATTTTCAAATACTGCCTTTTCAACTTCGCCGTCAGCATCAGAATAAACTGTAGTTACTTTAAAGAGACCTTCCATATCTTCATCTGCAACGGTTATGGTCACAGTATATACCTTTTCATCATAGGTGATGCCTTTTGCATCACCGATAACTTCTTTAATGGTATATACGTATGTGCCGGCCTTTGTAAAGGAAAGCTTTGAGAAGATTATCTTACCATCAACAAGGTTTTTAACAGTTTCAATTTCTTTGCCGTTCGCATCATAAAGTGTAAATGAGAATTCCTTATCGGCCAAATCACGACCGTTAAGCTTCTTAATTGCTTCAATGATAACTTCTGCTTTTTCAACGGTGTATGCGTTGTTAAATACAACTATATTTTCCATATTGCCGGCCAAAGCCTTACCGTCAACCTTAATTTCAGCATTAAGCTGACCTTTTTCGTCATCGGTAACAATTACAGTAATCTGATACTTGTGCTTGTCGGTAGTAATACCCTTTTCGTCAAGCTCATCTTCAAGAATAACAAATCTGTAAGTGCCTGCACGTGTAAAGCTTTGTGCTGTAAAGATTATTACACCTGTTGCCTTGTCAACCTTTACGAGAAGTTTATCGTTGTCAATAATATTACCTAGCGAGAAATCATCATTTGCGCTGTAAAGGTCAAACTTGAATTCGCCGTCTAAGAGATCACGACCCGAAAGCTTCTTGGTTGCCTTGAAGTCAGCGCTTACACCCTTTGCGGTGTAGGTGTTTTCAAACTTGACTGCAGATACAATGTTTGCTACAGAAACTTCACTGTTATCAACGTAAAGCTTGTAATCGTAAATATCATCACCATTTGCATCAGCTGAAACAACAATTTTAACTGCATAAACCTTATCCGAATAGGTCACACCACCGAGATTGCCCTTTACTTCCTTAATTGTGTAATTAAAGGTACCTATTGTGTCAAGCTCGATAGCATTGAAGATAAACACACCATTTGCATTGTTTTTAACAGTTTCAATGGGTGTAGACTGACCTGCCTTATAAAGCTCAAACGAGAATTCGCCATTCTTAAGTGTACGTCCTGTAAGCTCTTTAGTACCCGAAATAATTATCTTTGCGGGGTCAGGTGTGTAAACGTTATTAAACTGTGCAACCGTTACCGGAGCATTGTTCTTCGAATATGCAACATCATAATCAAAGTAACCCTTGCCGTCATTATCAGCAACTGTAATGGTAACAGTATAAACGCTTGTATCATAAGTGATAAACCTGTCAGAGCCTTTAACTTCTTTGATAGTATAAGTATAGGTGCCTGCATTTGTAAACTTAAGCGCAGTAAAGCTTACGTTGCCGTTAACTGCATTCTTAACGGTTTCAATTGGTGTGCTGTTTGCATCATAAAGGGTAAACGAAAATTCATTTGCAGCAAGGTCGCGACCGCTTAAAATCTTCTTTGCCGAAACGGGAACTTCAACCGGTTTAACTTCATATTTGTTGTTAAACACGATAGCTGCAGCAAAATCTGTTGCTTCTTTGCCATCAACAACTACCTTCTTCTGAAGCTGACCGTTGCCGTCATCGGTTACGGTTACGGTAATCTGGTATTTATGTGTATCAACAGTAATACCACTGCCGTTTACTTCATCTTCAAGAATCACAAACTTGTAAGTGCCTGCTGTGCCAAAGGTCTGTTCAGCAAAGGTTACGATACCGGTAGAAGCACCGTTTTTAACAACCCTCACGTCATTCTGAATTATTGCACCAAGTGTAAAATCATCATTTGCCTTATAAAGGTCGAACTTAAATTCGCCATCCAAAAGGTCACGTCCTGTTAGCTTCTTGGTAGCCTTAAATACTACGCTTGTTTCTTTTGCAGAGTAAACGTTTGCAAAGGTAAGCTTCGACTGAACTGCACCAATTTCGGTTTCAGAGTTATTGATATAAAGCTTATAATCAAGTGTGCCGTCATTATCGGCATCATCGCTTACAACAACCTTAACTGCATAAGTTTTTGTGTCATAAGTAATACCGCCAAGATTACCCTTTTGCTCTTTTACGGTATAATTATAGGTGCCGGTTGTATCCAACGAAAGCTTGTCAAAGGTAAATATACCGTTACCGTTGTTCTTAGCGGTATCAACAGGAGTTGACTGACCGTCCTTATAAAGCTCAAAGGTAAATTCATTTGCGGCAAGCTCTCTTCCCTCTAGCTGTTTGTTACCTGACAAAGTTATTTCAACGTCAGCAGGATCATAAACGTTTGTAAAGCTGAAGCTTGTTGTATCGCTTGTAGAAGTGCCCAAATCAACAACTGCGCTTACCGTACCATCAAGGTTATCAACAACCTTAATTACAAGGTCATAAACCTTGGGGTCGTAATTCATACCCACAAGCTTATCTTCGGGAACAATTTCTTTAACCTTGAAATTATAGGTTCTTCCTGCCAATGCTGCAGGGAAAGAAAGGTCAAACTTTGTTGTACCGTTTGCATCGGTCGGCTCGCTTGTAACAATAGGAGCTGTGCCGTTTTCAGTAAAGATACCGAAAACAAAGCCTGACTTACCCTTATTTGTACCAACCAAATCATTAACGGTCTTATTAAGGGTTATGATAAGCTCATCCGAGCCGATGGGTGCGTAAACGTTTTCAAAATCAACATCAACTGTATAAGCATTATTAGCCTTTGTTACTGTTGCAGAAGCAGTTGCATTAACGGCTGAAATTTCAAGCTTTCCGTCCATTGTTGCATCATCTACAACAACGTTGAAATAACGGTAATATTCATCATAAGTCACGCCGCCAAGCTTATTCTGAGGAACAAGCTCACGAACACGGAATTGATATGTGCCAACCTTTGTGAATTCAAAATTAACAAGGTCTGCGTCGTTCGCAAAATCGAATGCGTAATCCTTAACAGTGCTAAAGGCAACCTTACGTGTATTGCCTACTGCACGCCATTCTGTACCTTCCTGAATTTCAAGGGCAAATTCAAATTCATCCCCTGCTTTCCAGTCACGACCTGTAAGAGTTTTTGTACCGCCTACAACCAACGCGGGCTTAACCGCATCGGGAGTATAATCATTAATGAAATGTGCAGTTGCCACAACAGTATTTGTTGCAGTAACAGTTACAAGATTCTGCTGTGGTGTAAAGCCTTCGGGAAGATTAATTTCATTAACTATATAATCTCCTTCAGCAAGACCCGAAAGCGTATGAGATTCGCCTGCCTTAATCTTAAAGGTCTGGCGAGCGTTATAATTATTAACGGGATATACCTCAAACTCAAATTCGTGGTTGTTGTTATAGGTTATGCCGCCGTCGTGCTTAACATCTTTTGAAACAACGATAGTACCGTCGTTTACAACAAGGGTATTTTCAAATACAATTTCAGTAACGCTTCCATCAAGGAAAGTTGTACTCATATTATCTGAAGCAAGCGGCAATACAGAATCATCGACAGTGATTTTGCTTACCTTATATTGACCGTTAATAATTTCCTTAACTGCCACAACAGCCCCTGAATCAATACCAAGAACATAAACCGATTCATTTGCCTTGATATTTAAAATAAGCTTGTCACCTTCCATAAGCGGAACAATTTCAGTAAGCTTACCATTAACATCCTCGTGATATATATCAGACTTTGAGAGGTCGGCTATATCACTCTCAAGCTCAAATTTAAATGTTTCGCCGGTACCAAACAAGGTATCATCTACCGTTTTGGTAAGCTTTATACCCTGCGGAATATCCATTGAAATACGACCGTTATTACCAAGGAAAGCCCCTACGTGAATATGACCGTGTGTTGTTTGTGTTTGAATGGTCGAATAACGTGAATATTTAAGACTTCCTGTCTTATTTTCAGTCTTTTCAACGTTAAACGGCTCAAGCACGCGGTGAACTGTACCTGAGGGTACGTCCCAGCTGTTATCGGCATTTCTGCATTCAGCATTTAACGCACCGAGTGTAGCATCAGACATAATTTCAAACTGCCAATTGATTTTTGCGGGAATCTTGCCATCGACAGCATTACCTGTACCTACAAATACAGCATATCTACGGTAATATTTATTTCCGTCACCAGCCGCGGGCATATTGCCCTTGTAAAGCTCATATTCCGGATCCGCTTCCGTACCTTTATTTATATAAACTGCGGTTTCTTCCGAATAATAATAACGTTCATTCTGAACAGATGGTGCAAAGAATACTAAAGTATCTTCACTGTTGTTCGGATTTTCGTGTGTAAGATTATCATCATTCCACCAGTTGGTGTAGAAATAATACTTTCCGTCATCAGAAACGCCGTCATTATTTTCATCAATAATGTGGGCATCTTTATCCTTAACAATTTCATTAAGGTTAACAGGTGTAATTTCATCATCAAGACCGACTTCAAATACAAGACGAATAGGCTCTGCCGATTTATAGGTTATATTGATATCGGTAGCATCCTCCAAGGTGTCACCCTGTAATGATATTTCATAGGTTACAATAGGAATCAATGATGCCGGAATACGCCAGATTACAGAGGTATTACCGTCAGATATACGTGTATGAACCTGCGTAGAAATATACATAAGGTCGGTATTGGTGTATTCGCCGTTGATAGCGCCCAACAAACCGTAGGAACGGTTAATATAGGTTGCCTTTACACCGTTAATTTCCGGAATATCAGCTTCAGTATGACCTTCATGCCAATGACCCATAAAATTACCATCGGCATCAGCATACCAGCCAATATAATTTGACCATTTGCCACCCCAAGAACGCAACTGATAGGTGTTATACGCACTGTTAATAAGATCACGTGCAACATTAACGTCATCAATACCGATACGTTCCTTAACAGACCATACCAAATTATTACCCAGGTCGCTATAACTGCCATCCTCTTTAAAGAAGACACTGTCATCTTCAGTAAAGTTTTCTGCAAGATGTTCACCTGTGTAGAAGGTATCGCCAAGCATTATACCCTTTATATCCTTAACTTCCATATAATGACCGATGTCATCAACGAATTCAACGTAACCGTCGTGATCGTGAATACCGCTTGGAACAAGTGTCGGGTAATAAAGCGACTGAATTATAATCTGATTAACAATTGCATCAAAAGCTTCTGTAAGCTGTGTTGCATTGCTTGCGGGGAAATACTTTGTAACATAATTTTTTTGATCAACTGAAGTAATTTCACGAATTTTCAAAACAGAAGTCTGATCGGGGTTTCTATTGGCATCTTCAATATCAACCATCATATTCGAATTAAGAGCAGATTTTACATAATCATCCCAAAGCTCATCTGTGTTTGCAAAGCTTTCAGGATCAAGCACTGCACTTGAAAGTGATTGATTATCTTTACCAAGACCTAATGTATAGAATAATGGTTTAGTATCAACATACTTATCATCAACAGCCTTTGTTGCCCATGCAGAAGTAAGCTGATTTACAAAATCAATTGCAGTTTGCAAAACGTCATCAGTTACAGCAGTACCGTCACCAAGATTTGAAGTACCAAGACCAACGGTGTTATTACGGTTAAACTGGCCTGCAAAATTATTGGTTGCTGCAGTAGGAAGACCGTCAGACATAAGCACAAAAATAGGAGTACGCGGTGTGCCTGCCTGGTGCTGACCATCAGGAATTACGGTGTCGGTTACAGCCAAAAATTCTTCGGCAGCCATAAATACGCCATTTTGAATATAAGTGCCACCATCGACATTCTTTTCAGTTTGAGACACAGCTGTACCGGCTTTATTTTTTACACCACTGTTTACCTTTACGGTTTTGGTGTTGCCACTGCCAGCCTCAAGCAAAAACTTACCTCTGTCATTACCGGTTGTAGGCGCGGTATAACGGTCAAGCGGTAAAAGAATGGTTGCAGTACCGCCCGAAGAATTACCCTGGTATGCGTTACCAGAATAAAGAACGACACCGACACGGTTATGATTATTAAGTTCAAAGAGCTCAGTCAAAGCGTTATTCGCTGCAGCAACAAGCTCATCAACATAACCGCTGTTTTTCATTGATGCAGAAACGTCAAGAACAAGCATCGTATCTGTTGGGGTATATGAATAACCCTTTATCGATTTATTGGAAGCCAACGCCGACAATGCAACAAGGAAATTATTGTCCTTATCATTCATTGCAAGAGTGAAATCATTATTGTTAGCATCCACAAGGCTTCCTAAACCGTCGGGATTTGTAAAAACAGATTTATCCGTCCATACACGACCGGCTTGATCAGTGTTTGTGGGTCTGAACATTTCCTGCCACGAATTAAAGGTCGAGGGATCAACCACACGCGGGTCGTTGCTGTCAGCCGCTAACAACGGAATAAGCATAAGCGGTAAAGACACCAAAATAACAGCAACAGATAATATTACTGCCAAGGTCTTTTTTGAAAGTTTATTAATTTTTGTCATTTTAAAATCAATCCTTTCTTAAGGGGTGGGTCGATTAATGACCGTTTTTTTCATATATTCGTTTTTCAAAATAGCTATAAATATCATTTACCGTGTCATCTGCAATTTTTGAAAAATCAAATTGGCGGATAAACTTTATGGTTGATTCAATAGTTTCTTCATCAACGTTAAACACACGAAGTGTTGTTTCAATATATCTTTTAACCTTTTGTTTTTTTGTGAAATACATATTACAAGGCACTGTAAGATAACCTCGCATTATGCCGCCTGTAGCAATTTCTAACTCATAATAGTCTTTAAAATCAAGTTCGGGAAAACGATCACCAAAAACATATTTCAGTGCTTCGGCGTTTACTTCCTTTATATAATCCCAAGTCTTCGGAATTGAATAAATCGTTGTGTAAAGCTCACGCATATTTTCACTTGTTTCTGAAATATAAAGCTGTAACACCTTTTCAAAACAATATCTTAATAATTTATCATCAGTTACTTCTTTAAGTATTTCGGCTGTAATTTCACGCTGTTGCTCAATAACATAACCGATAAGCTCGGCAATTATTGCCTCCTTGGTTTTCATTTCATAATAAATAGCATTTTCAGAAACACCCGATTCAATGGAAATTTCTTTAACCGACGTGTTGGAAAAGCCTTGTTGCAAAAACAACTGCGCTGCTGCCAAAACTACCCTATCACGCACACTGAAGGTTGCACTTACTGCTGACAATATCATCACCTCTGACATTTTCGGATTTTCAAGTTTGAGTTAAAGTTAAAATTAAAGTGCACTTGAAAGTTTAATTTATTGTAACATTAATGTATAAATTTGTCAATGTTTTAACAATAATATGACAAAACTGTAATTTTTTTATAAAACAAAAAAGTGATGCGAAAAATCGCATCACTCAAATTCCTTTAATTTACGGTTTAGCTCACCTATCGGAAGACCTACAATGTTAAAATAATCACCGCGTATTTCTTTTACAAGCAGTGCACCCTTAGCCTGGATACCATAAGCACCCGCCTTGTCATAAGGCTCATCAGTGTCAAGATATGCATTAATTTCCGCGTCACTAAGAGGATAAAACTCCACTTCGCTTTTAACCGAAAAGCTTACCATCTTATCCGCTTTTACAATTGCACAGCCGGTAACAACAATGTGAGTATTGCCCGATAGCATTTTAATCATTTCATAAGCATTTTGGCGGTCCTTCGGCTTACCGAGAATAACATCTCCCAAAATAACAGATGTGTCGGCACCAATAACGATGTCATCCGGGTGACTTTTTGCAATATCAAGCGCCTTTATTTTAGCAAGATATTCGGGACTTTCAAAAATTCCTATACCGTCGGGTACAATTTCTTCAACACTTGAAGGCAAAACTTCAAATTCAGGAGTAATAACCGAAAAAAGTTCTCGTCTGCGGGGTGACTGTGAAGCAAGTATAAATTTGCTCATGAATTCCACCCCATTAAACCATCGTTAAAAATTGAACGCACGTTTCTGCTGTCATAGGTATCACCATTTTTCATATTAAGGGTAATACCGTTAATTACCACGGTCTCGTTATCAAACCAATAAACTTCAGCATCGGATATATTTGCTTGCCAGAAAACGTTTTCGGTATTGTCGTTATGAGTCACGCTTACTCTGACCGCATTACCAAGCTCGGTATTAACAGAATAAACCTTTAATTCACTGTTGCCATCGGGAGAAGCGAGTGAATATTTATGCTCACCGTCCGGGATATCTGCAATATCAACATAAGCCGTGTTAATAACAAGATACACACCATTAAGTGTCATAACAATAAAAGTCAAAAGATAAAAACATAAAAAGAAAATATTCTTTTTCATAATTAAACACCTGCCACAAAAGACGGAAAGCTTTCGTCATTTAGTTTTTTAATTCTTTCGTTATAATCCTTAATTGAATAATTAGCATGAATTATATAACACATTATAAAATAAGGCATTGTAAAAATAAGCGGAATAAAGAAGAAAGACAAAACAGCCCACAGCGCAAAGCTAAAACATAAGAAAACAAAATCCATAAGCGAAGTCTTTGAAATAACTGCTGACATATGAATCGCTTCTTCAGCGTCCATTTCATCGTCGGCAATAAACAAAAAGGGTGCGAGATAATATTTTATCATTGAAATTATAGTAAGTATTCCGCCGATGGAAGTCAGAAAATTGCCGATATAAGTTAAGTGTTGCGTCCAGATAGGTATCGGAATTTTCAAAAAATCGTAAACCGCGTGACTTGAAATTACAAACACAGCAATTGCGGGAAGATTAAAAACAAGAGCAAATATAAGTAGCCTTAAGCCCAGCATAAAGCAAAGCCTTATTGCTTTATAATAAAGCATTGTGCTTGAAAAATAAACAAACACCCCCGCAGGATTCTCATCCATTCCGCCTTGCATACGCCAAAAAACGCGAAAAACGCCAAGCAATAACGGACCGCATATCAAAAACAGTAAAAGCAAGGTTATAAAGCTTGCGGCAATATCACCGATAACCAGGCTGAACAGCCAACCGATATTTTGAATAATCAAAAAAGAAACTAACCACACAAGTGCGGATATTATCGCAATAATCCAGTTACCCTTCAAAGCGTTTTTTGCCTCTTTTTTAATTGAAGAGATACCTATTGTCATAATTAACTCCTTAATTATACTGCTATAAGTATAGCATTAAAATGGATAAAATCAATTAAATAATTGTTAATTTTGCAAAGCCTGCCATAATTTTTTTGGTGCCAACATTATCAAAGGCTATTTCTAACAGCACATCGTTGCCCATAGGGGTTGTCGACAATATCATACCGACCCCAAAGGTACCGTGTTTAACGGTCATGCCAACCTTATAAGGTGTATCCACGGTTTTAGCAGGTTGTCTGATAAATGAAGACTTATTAGCGGTAGTGGGTGTAAAGCTTTTTGCTGTGGGAGCCACGTTATAGGTTTTAACGCTTACACCCGATGAATTACAATATTCTAAAGGTATTTCCTTTAGAAAACGAGAAGGCAAATTGCGCTTTGTCTGACCGTAAAGCATACGTGAAGAAGTGTTACTTACACTAAGATGCTTTTTCGCACGGGTAATTGCAACGTAAGCCAAGCGGCGTTCTTCTTCGATTTCACTGTTGCCGCCCATTATTGACTGATCGCCAGGAAAAATACCTTCTTCCATACCGACAAGAAAAACGTTATCGAATTCAAGCCCCTTTGCAGAGTGCACAGTCATTAAAACAACCTTATCATTATCACTTTCAAGACCGTCAATATCACTTATAAGGGCAATTTGCTCTAAAAATTCGGCCAAAGTCGGTGCATCGTTTTCAAGCTCATACTGCAAAATATTTGAAGAAAGCTCCATCACGTTTTGCAAACGGTCTCTTCCCTCTTCGCCCTCACTCTCAAGCATTGCTTTATATCCCGTAACAGTTATAACCTGCTCAAAAAGTTCACTTATTGATGCTTCTTCGGCATAATCACAAAGCGCCTCTATCATATTGCAAAAGCCTTTAAGCTTTGAAGCCGAACGATTTAGTACCGCATATTCATCGGCATGGCTGATAACCTCAAAAATGGAAGTGCCAAGCTCGCGCGCAATTTCAGCCGCGTGGTTAACAGTTGTGTCACCAATGGCTCGTTTTGGCTCGTTAATAATCCTGCGAAGGCGGATATCATCACGTCTGTTATTTATAAGCTGTAAATATGCCAGAACGTCCTTTACTTCCTTACGGTCATAGAATGCTACGCCGCCTATAACCTTAAAGGAAATACCCGAACGGGTAAAGGCATTTTCCATCGCGTTTGACTGCGCGTTTATGCGGTAAAGCACCGCATTATCTGCAAATTTTCCGCCTTTTCTTACGTTTTCAAGAATACTTTCGGCAACAAATCGGGCTTCTTCTCTTTCGTCATAAGCCGTGTGAATGATAATCTTATCGCCTTCACCGTTGTCGGTCCAAAGGGTTTTGCCCTTACGGCCACGGTTATTTTTAATAACCTCATTTGCGGCATTTAAAATGTTTGATGTTGAACGGTAGTTTTGTTCGAGCCTTATAACCTTAGCATCACGGTATTCATCCTCAAAATTGAGAATGTTTTCAATTGTAGCGCCGCGGAAACGGTAAATACTCTGGTCATCATCACCAACAACACAAATGTTGTTTTTGCCGCCCGCCAAAAGGCTAACAAGCACGTATTGCGCGTGGTTGGTGTCCTGATATTCATCCACACAAACGTAACGGAATTTATTCTGATAGTATTCTAAAACATCATCATTTTCACGAAGCAGCCTTACGGTATTTACTATCATATCATCAAAATCCATAGCATCGGCTTCTAAAAGGCGTTTTTGATATTGCTTATAAAGCTGTGAAACGATTTTCGTGCGATAGTCATTACCTGCCTGCGCTTCATATTCTTCAGGGGTCAAAAGCTCGTCCTTAGCCGAAGAAATCATCGAAAGCGCATATTTCACAGGCACAAATTTATCATCGATTTCGTGCTGCTTCATAATATCCTTTAAAAGGCGCTTCTGGTCATCAGTATCATAAACCGTAAAATGTGAAGTAAAGCCCAGCCTGTCAGCGTTATATCTCAAAATCTTACCGCAAACCGAATGGAAAGTGCCCGCCCAAATATCATTGGCATCATCCCCTAATTTATCGGCAATCCTTTCTTTAAGTTCGCCTGCCGCTTTATTTGTAAAGGTGATGGCAAGTATCTGCCACGGCTTTGCGGGGAAATCGGCAAAAATTCCGTCGGGCACATAATCGGTAACGCCGTTTAAAAAGTCTTCGCCCGACTTAACATCTTCGGCAGAAAACTGTGGAATATATGTGCTGTTATAACCGTTACCGAATTTTACAAGATTTAAAATACGGTTAACAAGCACGGTGGTTTTACCACTTCCTGCGCCAGCAAGAACCAAAACAGGACCGTTAACGGTGGTGACAGCCTCAAACTGACAGTCATTCATACGACCGAAATATTTTTTAATTACCTTTTTGCGAAGGTCAATGAAATCCATAAAAGCTTAACTCCCAAATCAATAAAAAAAGCGCCTTTTCTGACGCATGATATTCTATATTTAATAATACTATTTAAGCGGCAAAAAGTCAATAAAATAAAAAACTTGTCATATTATAAAATATGTGTTATAATGTTAGCACAAATTTTGAAAGGAAGTTAAAAATGGCAGGTTTCAGAAGAAGTCTTTTCGGCTTTAATACTGATGACGTTTTGGAATATATTGAAAAAACCCACCGTTCTTTTTCAAAAAAGCAGGATGCTTTAAACGAAAAAGCCGACAATTTAGCTAATGAACTTCAGCTTTCCAAAGAACAATACGACAATTTAATGGCCGAAAAAGCCATCGTTGATGAAAAACTTGAAGCCTTCAACCAAAAGTATGAAGAAATTGAAAAGCTTTCGGAAAATATCGGCAAGCTTTATCTTGTTGCACAGGCTAACGCACAGGCAATTATGAAAAACAGCGAAAGTAGTCTTAACATTTCTAATGCCGAAGTTGAAAGGAACTTAAATTCCATTGACGAAGCCCACGCTTCATTGGATGAAATTCGCACAAATATTGTTAAAACGTCGGAAGACTTTGTAAGCGAGCTTGATGAGCTTATTCAGTCACTTGTTGACACAAAGGCAAAAATTACCGGCAACAATGATGCCGCAAACGAAGCCATTGATGATTTTGATAAATTTTATAATTCAATTGTAAAATAACAAAAAGCGGTTCTTTTGAACCGCTTTTCTTTATATGAATTTCTGATTTTGTTTTGTATTAACTCCAAGCACACCGCCGATAAAAGACATAAGCATTAAAATTATCAGCTTGAAAAGTGTATTAATTGAAAAAATATCCTTACTTGCCATAAGTGCGACTAAAGTAATTATTATAAACGTAACACCACCAACTATGGCACCGTTTAATAATCCCCTTTTACCAAACTTTCGCGACACATAAAACGATGCGGCAAAACAACCAATACCCAAAGAAATGGTTGCAAAAAGCGGTGAAAACTGATAACCGCCCTCTAAAAAATATAATACAGCCGCAAAAATAAACATTACGGTAACAGTTGTTATAGCTTCAAGTATTAAAACCTTTAACACAAATATATAATCAAGTTTTTTAGGCATAAAAAAGTCCCTCCCGATAAAATCTATTCGGAAGGGACATATTTTATAACTTATTTTTTAGCAACGTCATCGTGAACGGTAAGATTTTGCTGTAATGCCCAACGGGCAATTGTCATTTTGCTGCGGTCTGCTTTAGATTCGATAACCATTGTGTCTTCCTTTAAGGAAATTACACGGCCATAAATACCGCCGATGGTAACGATTTCATCACCAACCTGAAGATTTTCACGCATTTTCTGTTCTTCTTTTTGCTTTTTGCGGTTGGGGCGAATCATAATAAAGTACATAGCGCCGAAAATTAATGCATAAACAGCAATAAGGCCAACAATACCCATACCACCCATGGGGTTTGGGGTTTTATCAGCAAGAGTTAAAAATTCAAAATTCATTTTAAAATTTCCTCCAAATTAAATATCAAATGGTATTATACCCTAATTTTTCCAAAAAAGCAAGACAAACTATATTCTTTTAGAATAAATAATTTCCTTTTCTTTTTTAAATTCGGCAAATCGGCCTTCATCAAGTGCATTTCTTATATCTTCCATAAGGTGATTATAAAACCACAAATTATGCATAACCAAAAGTCGCTGTGACAGCATTTCCTCACTCTTTAAAAGATGGCGAATGTATGCACGGCTAAAGCTCTGACAAACAGGGCAACCGCAGTTTTCATCAATTGGGCGCATATCATTTTCATACTTTTTATTGTTGATATTAATAATGCCTTCACTTGTAAAGAGATGACCGTGACGCGCATTGCGGCTTGGCATTACGCAGTCAAATAAATCCACGCCGCGCTCAACTGCATTTAAAATGTTTGCAGGGGTACCAACACCCATTAAATAGCGTATTTTATTTTGCGGCATATGGGGTGTTACCTTTTCAATTATGTCATACATAACCTCAGCAGGCTCGCCCACAGCAAGACCGCCTATTGCATAACCGTCTAAATTTAAATCGGCAATTTCTTTCATATGGTTTATGCGCAAATCCTCATAGGTACAGCCCTGATTTATGCCGAAAAGCATTTGCTCACGGTTAATTGTGTTTTCTAAAGAATTAAGCCTGTCCATTTCAGCCTTACAACGCTTTAACCAACGTGTTGTGCGTTCACACGAAGCTTTTGAATAACTGTAAGCCGCGGGGTTTTCAACACATTCATCAAATGCCATTGCAATTGTTGAACCAAGATTCGACTGAATTTGCATACTTTCTTCGGGACCCATAAAAATGCGCTTACCGTCAACGTGAGAAGCAAAGGTTACGCCCTCTTCTTCAATTTTGCGAAGGGATGAAAGCGAAAACACCTGAAAACCGCCACTGTCGGTCAATATAGGACCGTCCCATGTGGTGAATTTGTGAAGACCGCCACAGTCTTTAATAAGCTTGTCACCCGGGCGAACGTGTAAATGGTAAGTATTTGAAAGCATTACCTGACAGCCAAGAGTTTTAAGGTCTTCGGCAGAAACCGCACCCTTAATTGCGCCACAGGTCGCAACATTCATAAAAGCAGGTGTTTGCACAGTACCGCGGTTTGTTTGAAACTCGCCCCTGCGCGCACCGTTTTTATCACTGATTAATTTATACATTTTTTCTCCTTGAATAACGTTTTATATCCTTAATAGTATACTTGATATTAACCTAAATTTCAACAAAAATATTGAACTTATAATACATATATGATATTATAAATTTGGTGATGAAAATGCGTAAACTTCTTATTATACTTTTGGCGATTAATGCAGTTACATTAACAATAGGCTTTATTATGACCTTGGTGGCTTCACCGCTGCTGGCAGTGATACTTTTATTGCTCGGTATTTTAGAGCTTATACCGATAATTGCAATTATATCCTGCCTTGATGATATTGATAAACTAAAACAAGAAAATGCAATGCTTTCATACCGCCTTAAAAAGCTTGAAAACGAAATTTTACCCGAAGAGCCCGTACATAACAGCTTTCCCGAATTAGCTTGCGGTGAACCTGCAAGGGCTGTATGGGAATGTATAAAATGCGGTACAGTTAATAAAGCGGGTACAACACAATGCACACACTGTAAAGCACCCTATTCCCCGTTTATTAACCCGACTGACGACCCCTTAAAAAAGAAAAAGCGCAGCCGTTGGATAAAAGATAAGAAATAAACCAAACCCCAAGTCAAAAAGGACTTGGGGTTAATTTTATAATATAATCATCGCATCGCCGAAGTTTACGAGATATGTGATGCCGTAAACAATGAATAGTGAATATTGAATAATGAATAATTTCGGTGGCGGCTTTGCCGACAATTTATAATTCGTGCCGAAGGCACTCTTTAATTATTCATCATTCATTTTTCATTATTCATTCTTCATTTGCTCATCCTCTATAGGATGAGCATCGCGTCGCCAAAGCTGAAGAAGCGGTATCTTTCTTTAACGGCAACGTTATAAGCATTCATTGTTTTATCATATCCTGCAAAGGCTGAAACAAGCATTATCAACGTGCTTTCGGGCAGGTGGAAGTTTGTGATTAGTCCATCCATACATTTAAAGGTATAACCGGGGTAAATAAAAATTGATGTGTCGTCGCTACATTCTTTAATTTCGCCAAAGGTTTGCATTGCGCTTTCAACTGTGCGACAGCTTGTTGTGCCGACGCAAATCACCCTGCCGCCGTTTGCCTTGGTTTTATTTATTATATCGGCATTTTCCTGTGTGATAGAATAATGCTCGGAATGCATTTTGTGCTGTGTAACATCATCAACCTTAACGGGACGGAAGGTACCAAGACCAACGTGAAGCGTTACATAAGCAATGTTGATGCCCTTTTCCTTTAATTTTTCAAGCATTTCCTTTGTGAAATGAAGACCTGCAGTAGGTGCCGCGGCCGAGCCAAGCTCGCGCGAATAAACCGTCTGATAACGTTCCTTATCATCTAATTTTGCTTTAATATAAGGTGGAAGCGGCATTTGACCGACTTCATCCAAAACTGCAAAAAATTCACCTTTTGGGGCAAACTTAACAATGCGGTTGCCATCGTCTAAAACTTCAATAACCTCAGCTGATAATTTGTCCGAAAAAGTAAAGCTGTGCCCTACCTTTGCTTTTTTACCGGGGCCTGCCAGACATTCCCACACGTTTTGTTCCTTTTGCTTTAAAAGCACAAATTCAACAACACTGCCTGTGTCAACACGTGTACCAAAAATACGCGCAGGCAAAACCCTTGTATCATTTAAAACAAGACAGTCCCCCGCCTTTAAGTAATCAAAAATATCGTAAAAATGCTTATGTGTCAAATCGCCCGAATCCTTATTAAACACCAAAAGACGCGACTGATCACGCGGCTCAACGGGTGTTTGTGCAATTAATTCTTCGGGTAAATCATAATAAAAGTCGCTTGTTTTCATTTTTTCTCTTTTCTTCCTTAAAAATACCGTAAAATCATTTGACAAAAAGATATCAAAATGGTATTATTGTTTAGATATAATTATATATTATAATAAATTTGAATATATATCAAGTATGATTTTCAAATTTTGAAAGGAATGTTTTAAAAATGAAAAAATATAACGTAGGTATTATCGGCGCTACCGGTATGGTTGGTCAGCGTTTTGCCCTTTTGCTTCACGACCATCCTTGGTTTAACGTAACCGCTTTGGCCGCAAGCTCAAATTCAGCAGGCAAAGCTTATAAAGATGCCGTTGGCAACCGTTGGGCTATGACATCCCCCATGCCAGAAAGCCTTAAAGATATGATGGTTTATGATGCCCAAAAGGATATTGACGAAATCGTTTCAAAGGTTGATTTTGTTTTCTGCGCTGTTAATATGAAAAAGGATGAAATTAAAGCATTGGAAGAAACCTATGCAAAGCGCGAATGCCCTGTTATTTCTAACAACTCGGCTCACCGCTTTACTGCAGATGTTCCGATGATTATTCCCGAAATTAACGATGACCACGCTGAAATAATTGAAGCACAAAGAAAACGCCTTGGCACCAAGAAGGGCTTTATTGCGGTTAAGTCAAACTGCTCTCTTCAGAGCTATGTTCCCGCCCTTTATCCCCTTGATAAATTCGGTGTTGATAAGGTTTTGGTTTGTACCTATCAGGCAATCTCAGGTGCAGGCAAAACCTTTGACCGTTGGCCCGAAATGATTGACAACGTTATCCCCTTTATCGGCGGCGAAGAAGAAAAAAGCGAAAAAGAACCGCTTAAGATCTGGGGAACCATTGAAAACGGTGAAATCGTTCCTGCAAGCAGTCCTAAATTTACCGCACAATGCCTTCGTGTTCCGGTTTCTGACGGTCACATGGCTGCAGTTTTCGTAACCTTTAAGAACAAGCCCACCAAGGAAGAAATTCTTAACACCTGGGCAGAATTCAAGGGCGCACCTCAGGACCTTGAGCTCCCCCACGCACCCAAGCAATTCATCAACTATTTTGTTGAAGATAATATGCCCCAGACCAAACTTAACCGTGACCTCGAAGGCGGTATGGCTGTATCTGTCGGCAGACTTCGTGAAGACACACAGTATGATTATAAGTTCGTTTGTCTTTCACACAACACACTTCGCGGTGCTGCAGGCGGTGCCGTATTACTTGCTGAGCTTCTCTGCGCGAAAGGATATATGGACTAATTTCTTTGGAGGGATTTATTGAAGCCGAAAATATTCACGGGTGCAGCAACAGCACTTATAACCCCGATGAATGAAGACGGCAGTGTTAATTTCACTCAATTGAAAGCACTTGTCAAAAGTCAAATAGCAGCCGGTATTGATGCCCTTGTTGCTTGTGGCACCACCGGTGAGAAGTCAACCTTAAAATATGACGAGCATTTAAAAGTTATTGAAACGGTGGTAAATGCCGCCGAAAATAAGGTACCTGTTATTGCAGGCACAGGAAGTAACGATACCATTTACACGTTAGAGCTTTGTAACGATGCACAAAGCCTTGGCGCTGATGCTTTTTTAATGGTGACACCTTATTATAACAAAGCATCACAAGAAGGGCTAATTGCGCATTACGGTTATATTGCCGACCGTGTAAATAAACCCATAATTCTTTATAACGTACCTTCCCGCACAGGTGTGGATATTAAACCACAAACCTATAAAGCGCTATCAAAGCACAAAAATATTGTTGCAGTAAAAGAAGCATCGGGTGACCTTTCAAAGGTGGCTGAAACGGTTTATCTTTGCGGGGACGATTTATGGGTATATTCGGGTAATGATGACCAGATAGTTCCCATAATGTCACTTGGCGGTTTGGGTATAATTTCGGTAATTTCAAACATTCTTCCAACCGAAATTCACAACCTGTGTCAAAATTATTGGGTGGGCAACGTTAAAACGGCAAAAAACGCACAAGTTAAGTATATGGGGCTTATTAAAGCTTTGTTTTGTGACGTTAACCCCGTTCCCGTAAAAACTGCAATGAATCTTATGGGGCTAAATGCCGGTCCTTGCAGGCTTCCCCTTTACCCGATGAATGAAAGCAATTTTGCATTTTTAAAAGAAAAACTTTTTGAATGTAATTTATTATCTTAAATAATATAATGGAAGTGAAAAAATGTTAAAGGCCATACTTGTAGGCGCAAGCGGCAAAATGGGCGGTTTTATTACCGACTGTGCCGCAGCTGACACCGATATTGAAATTGTTGCAGGTGTTGATAAAATAAACGTTGGGCAAAAATACCCCGTTTTTCCCACCTTTGACAATATAAACGTTAAAGCCGACGTTATTATCGACTTTTCAAACGTTGCTTTAATTGACAGCATTTTGGATTATGCAATTAAAACAAATACTGCAGTCGTTATTGCCACCACCGGTTATAATGACGCGCAAATCGCCAAAATAAAGGCAGCGGCTGAAAAAATACCCGTTTTCTTTACCTTTAATATGTCTATCGGTGTTAATCTGCTTTGTTCTTTAGCTAAAAAAACGGCTAAGGTTTTGGGTAGTGATTTTGATGTTGAAATAATTGAAAAACACCATAATCTTAAAATTGATGCCCCATCAGGCACTGCTATAATGCTTGCAAATGCCGTTAATTCTGAATTTGATGACAAATATAATTACGAATATGACCGCCATTCAAAGCGTGCAAAACGACCTAAAAATGAAATTGGTATTCATTCGGTTCGCGGTGGTACAATTGTTGGTGAGCACGACGTAATTTTTGCGGGCAGAGATGAGGTTATTACCCTGTCACATCAGGCAACCTCTAAAGAAGTGTTTGCAGTAGGTGCAATACGCGCGGCGAAGTTTATTTCAACCAAGAATCCCGGCCTTTACGATATGAATGACGTTATGTCTTTTTAAAATTAAAAGCAACAGTTTTAAAAACTGTTGCTTTTTTTGCATATTTCTGTCTTTTTAGTAAAAGATATTTTTACAAAAAGGAGTTGAAATTATGTTTGATAAAATTTGTTTAATTCTTGTTATAATCGGCGCTTTAAACTGGGGTCTTGTGGGTCTTTTCTCATTTGACCTTGTAGCCTGGGCATTCGGCGGAAGCACTGCAATTATCAGCCGAATAATTTACACAGTTATCGCCCTTGCGGGTGTATGGTGCATTTCCCTGCTTTTCAGAAAAGACAGCTGCTGTAACAACAAAGAAGATTAAAAAAAGGAGTCAACTTATCGTTGACTCCAATTTTTATTATTTAGTTACACTCTTGTCACGAGCTACATAGCTTGTATGCAAATCGTGGTGAGCCTTATGACCGCCGAAGCCGTCATACCATTCGCTGTAAAGGGTCTTAACAACGGGAGACTCGTGTGACTTACGTAAAGCCATTGAAGCATCCTGATCATAAAGAGCCTTTGCACGAACAGCCTTAAGATCAACTGTGTCGCGAACAGACTGAGGCTGAATAGGCTGACCGCCGCCGTTTACACAACCGCCGGGACAACCCATAATTTCGATAAAGGTCCAGCCTGCAGGGTTGCCTGCCTTAAGCTGATCCATTACACACTTAGCAGCAGCTGCACCGGAAGCAACAGCAACCTTGATGTCACTGCCGTTAATATTAACGGTTGCCTGCTTAAGACCCATTGTGCCACGAACTGCAGTAAAGTCAACATCGGTGTTATCCTTACCTGTGAGCCAGTCATTAGCAGTACGGAGAGCTGCTTCCATAACACCGCCTGTTGCACCAAAGATAACAGCTGCACCGGTATCTTCACCAAGGGGAGAATCAAATTCTTCATCGGGAAGTGCGGTAAACTTGATACCTGCGCGGTCAATCATACGGCCAAGTTCACGAGTAGTGATAGCAATATCAACGTCAGGAACACCTGCAGCAGCTTGATCTTCACGACCAATTTCAAATTTCTTTGCAGTACAAGGCATAACAGAAACTGAAACGATATCCTTAGGATCAATACCCATCTTGTTAGCATAGTAAGTCTTAATTACTGCACCTGCCATCTGCTGAGGAGACTTGCAGGTAGAAAGATGGTTGATCATATCAGGATAATAGTATTCACAGAACTTAACCCAACCGGGTGAGCAAGAAGTAATCATCGGAAGAGTGCCTGCGTTCTGAATACGCTGAACAAGTTCGTTTGCTTCTTCAACGATGGTAAGGTCAGCGGCAAAGTCGGTATCAAAAACCTTAGCAAAACCAAGACGACGAAGAGCCGCAACCATCTTACCTTCAACGTTAGAACCAATGGGCATACCGAAGCATTCACCAAGGGTTACACGAACAGAAGGAGCTGTCTGAACAACAACGTGCTTTGTGGGATCAGCCAAAGCTGCCCAGATCTTATCGGTGTCATCCTTTTCAACCAATGCGCCTGTAGGACAAACAGCAGTACACTGACCGCAAGAAATACAGGGAACGTTTGAAAGAGTAACTTCAAAGGGTGAGCCGATGCTGGTATCAATACCGCGGTTGTTAGCACCGATAACGCCAACGTACTGTTCATTACAAGCAGCAACGCAACGACGGCAAAGAATACATTTATTATTGTCACGAACAAGGTGAGGTGTGCTCTTATCAAGCTCGTAAACGGGCTTAAAGCCTGCAAATGCAGATTCATCTACGCCATAGTCGAGGCAAAGCTTCTGCAATTCGCAATTGGTTGAACGTGAGCAAGAAAGACACTTCTTGTCGTGGGTTGAAAGAATAAGTTCCAAAGTGGTCTTGCGAGCCTTCTGAACCTTTTCGGTATTGGTTAAAACTTCCATACCTTCACTTACGGGGAATACGCAAGCGGTAACCATTCTGAAGCCGCGACCTTCATTTACTTCAACAACACAGATACGGCAAGCACCAATTTCATTCTTTTCCTTCATAAAGCAAAGGGTAGGAATTTCAATACCTGCAGCACGGGCAGCATCTAAAACAGTAGAGCCCTTGGGTACAGTTACGGTTATACCGTTAATTTTTAAAGTAATCATATCCATTTTATTCAGGCTCCTTTCTTAAATCTTGCTGATTGCTTTAAACTTACAGTTATCAATACAAACGCCGCACTTAACGCACTTGTCGGGATCAATAACGTAAGAAGGAAGCTTGTGACCGGGTGCAATGTAATCGGTCTTAGAGATAGCGTCTGCAGGGCAATTTCTTGCGCAGAGACCGCAACCGATACATTTATCCTTATCAATTGAGAACTTGAGAAGATCCTTACAAACACCTGCGGGGCACTTCTTATCAACAACGTGAGCGATATATTCGTCACGGAAGAAGTTGAGGGTTGAAAGAACAGGGTTAGGAGCAGTCTGACCGAGACCGCAAAGTGAGTTCTGCTTAATGTAGTAGCAAAGCTCTTCAAGACGGTCAACGTCTTCGAGTGTGCCCTTACCTGAAGTAATCTTATCAAGAATTTCAAGAAGACGCTTTGTACCTACACGGCAAGGAGTACACTTACCGCAAGATTCATCAACAGTAAATTCAAGGAAGAATTTAGCCATATCAACCATACAGTTGTCTTCGTCCATAACGATAAGACCGCCTGAACCCATCATACAACCGATAGCTGTAAGGTTATCATAGTCAACGGGTGTGTCGATAAGGTGTGCAGCAATACAACCGCCTGAAGGACCACCTGTCTGAGCAGCCTTGAACTTCTTGCCATTCGGGATACCGCCGCCGATTTCATCAATGATGTGACGAAGGGTTGTACCCATAGCAATTTCAACAAGACCTGTGTGAGCAATTTTACCACCAAGAGCGAATACCTTGGTACCCTTGGACTTTTCAGTACCCATAGATGTGAACCAGTCAACACCCTTAAGGATAATCTGAGGAATGTTAGCGAAGGTTTCAACGTTGTTTTCAACGGTGGGCTTGCCGAAAAGACCCTTAACTGCCGGATAAGGAGGACGGGGTCTGGGTTCACCACGGTTACCTTCGATAGATGTCATAAGAGCAGTTTCTTCACCGCAAACGAATGCACCGGCACCGAGACGGATGAAAAGGTCAAAGTCAAAGCCGGTGCCGAAAATGTCCTTACCTAAAAGACCATATTCACGGGCATCGTCAATTGCCTTCTGTAAACGCTGAACAGCGATAGGATATTCAGCACGAACATAAACGTAACCTTCGGTAGCGCCGATAGCATAACCTGCGATAGCCATTGCTTCAACTAAGCAGTGAGGGTCACCTTCAAGGATTGAACGGTCCATAAATGCACCGGGGTCACCTTCGTCGGCATTACATACAACGTATTTCTGGTCAGCCTGGTTAGGAGCAGTTAAAGCCCACTTAAGACCTGTCGGGAAGCCGCCGCCGCCACGACCGCGAAGACCTGAATCCTTAACAACCTGAATAACCTGTTCAGGTGTCATTTCGGTCAATACCTTACCTAAAGCCGCATAACCGTCCATTGCGATATATTCTTCGATGTTTTCGGGGTCGATAACACCACAGTTACGAAGAACTACACGGTCCTGTGATTTATAGAAAACAGTGTCGCCCAAGGCAACGTTGCCTTCAACAGCAGGTGCTTCATCGCCTGTTTCATCATAAACAAGACGGTCAACCTTACGGCCTTTAAGCAAATGCTCTTCAACGATTTCTTTTACGTCTTCAACAGATACACGGCTGTAGAAAGTACCGTCAGGATAAACGATAACAACGGGACCGAGTTCGCAAAGACCGAAGCAACCGGTCTGAACAAGCTTTACTTCTTCAGTAAGGCCGAACGCTTCAAGATTTTCAGCGAAAGCCTTCTGAATGGAAGCACTGCCCGAAGAAGTACAACCTGTACCGCCACAAATTAAGACATGTGCACGAATCATGTTTTTTTACCTCCAATAATTATTACTGGTTAGCGCCGATTGTGTATTCAACAACAACCTTGCCACCCTTTAAATGTTCATTAGCAATGCGCTTTGCCTTATCAGCGTCAACCTTAACGTAGGTAACCTTTTCTTTACCTGCTTCAAAGATTTCAACAATAGGTTCATACTGGCAAAGACCGATACAGCCTGTCTGAGAAACTGTTACAGTATCCATAAGACCTAAAGCGTTAACCTCTTCAACAAAGGTGCTTAAAACAGGTCTTGCACCTGCTGCAATACCGCAGGTAGCCATACCAACAACAACGCGTGTAGCATTGGTGCCTTCACGAAGAACAACCTTGTCCTTCATTTTTTCTTTAATTGCCTGTAATTCAGCTAAAGATTTCATTTTAAAGTCATCCTTTCCTAATTCTATTTAAGAATTTCGGAATATTGCTCATTCAAATATTCCTCTATCCATTTAATTACATCATAAGTGTTTAAGGGTATTCCCTCAAGCGTTTCGCGAAGCTCTCTCGTATCAAGTCGGACTTCATTTCCGTCCTTTGTATGAATAAAGAGAAAATCGGTATCAGGATGTCCCTGAATTAATGTTGTTATAGTTGAAACCACATCGCCAAGCGGTGTGAAATCAATATGATTTTTATGAAAAACTGCTTTTACAACTGTACCGTGACTGTCGGGGAATTCATTTTCGTGTTTTGAAGTAATAACTACTTCCCCGTCTGTTTGTTCGGCCGCCAATTTTAAAAGCGGTATACCCATACCGACCTTTCGGGTGGTGCGGGTAGTTGTAAACGGGTTTGTTACCGAATCAAGAATTTCGGCAGTCATACCATGACCGTTATCAGTTATAGTTAAAACCAAATCGTTTTCATTTTCCGAAACGTTAATTTCGGTAAGGGTTGCCCCTGCTTTAACCGAATTTTCGGTAATATCAAGAATATTAAGTGATAATTCTTTCATAATATCCCCTTTAAAGCCTTGAAAAGATTTTCTACAGCGTTCTGGTCATCATCCGGTAACAAGAAATAATCCTTTGCTTCCTTAATATCCAAAAGCTGATGAGCGTCAGAACTGAAAACAAGCATATTTTCAGGCAACTGCGCCATAACTGCATAATCGGTCATCTTTTCCCTGCCGTGAAGTTCGGCACAGGTGAATTTGCTGTCGGGCGGAAAAGCGCCCAAAACCGCAATAACCGAATTTGACGGACGGTCAATATGAGCAGGATAACATATACCTCCGAAGCCTTCAACAAGCGCAGGGGCTTCATCGAAGGATAGGCTTGTCGCAAAGGACAAAACGTTTTCCACTTCGCCGATTATCTCGTCATCCTCGTTCATTATAAGCTGCCTGCCAAAGATGTCAGGACGGTTTGGAACCGGTATACGGTAACTGTCGAGCACTTCATCAAAAGCGGCGGCATCAGATAATGACTTAAACAAGCACACCATGTGAATATCTTCAGCGGTGGTAAGCTCCATCCCGGCAACAGGTATTACACCGTAAGCCTTAGCCGCTTCGAAAAAAGCGGGACAGTTTTTTGTGGTATTATGGTCGGTTAAGGCCATAATACTTAAACCGTTAAGCTTGCCAATACCTGCAATAGAGGCCGGAGTTGCTTCATCATCCCCGCAAGGCGATAAGCACGAATGAATGTGCAAATCGTAAAAATACTTTTTCATAACATATCATTTAATGCAATGGCCGCTTCGTAAATACTTAAATCAGTGGAAATTATGTTAATTTCCTTATCCATTGCAGTTGCCTTGATGCTTTCATCAACTGTTACACCCTCGGCCAAAATAATGCAGGCTGTATCAGCAAGAGAAGCAACTGCCAAAATATTTACGTTTGACATAATTGTTATCCAAGCGTCATCTGCCTTGGCACGTCCCATAACCCAGCTTAAAAGGTCGCCGATATAAACGTCGGCAATTTCACGTTCGGCATAAGGCAAAGTGATGGCTTTAAAATTTTCATTTAAAAGCAAATCGCTTACCGTCATTATGCTTCACCCTTATCCTTACACTTTTTTATAAGACACTTGTCAATGCTTGACAACCCTTTAACAATATCCTCCGCTAATGCGCGGCAGGTCGGAGCCCCGCACGAACCGCAGTCCAGACCGGGAAGCTCACCCTTTATACGCTGAATGTCGGAAAGCATACGCATTGATTCTGCCATACTGTCAGAAAGACGCGATATCGGCTGATATACCGGTAAATTATCAAAAAGGAAGCCGTCGGGAATGTAACCGTCATTATCCTTTACGAAATTTTCCGAAACGGGCAGATACCGTCTTAAAGACTGAAGCCTTGCCTTCGCGATAAAGGGATTTTGTATCGTCAAAACGCCACCCACACAACCGCCTGGACAAGCGTTAAGCTCGATAAAATCAAGATTTGGGAAATCACCGTTTTCAAGCTGGTCTAAAACCTTTATAACGTTTTCAATACCGTCAGCCGCTAAATAGCTTTCGTTGAAAATTGCGGTTGCTTCACCACCTGATGAAGCCCAGCCAATGCCGATGATACCCGAATTTGAAAGTGATTTAATATCACTTGAGTGTGACATCACACTTATAAGCTGAAAATAAATGTCGCTTATCGGAACAACTAAATCAACCTTGCTTTTATAATCGGCAAAGCCGTTTTTAACATAGCTTGCCTTTGCAGGGCAGGGTGAAATAAAGCAAACACCGATTTCCTCATCCAAAAGGTCGGGATGTTCCCTTTTAGCCTTTTGGCGGGCAAGGTCAGCTGCAACCTCCATGGGAGGCAGCATATGAATAATATTGTCGGTCAAAGAACGAAACCTTAAAGCGATAAGCCTTGTCACAACAGGACAAGCAGAGCTTATTGCGGGCTTTGTAATAGAATCGGTTTTTAAATATTTACGGGTGTAGGCTGAAACAAGCTCAGCCGCGGCCGAAACCTCAAAAACGTCATCAAAGCCAAGCTTTAAAAGACCGTCTAAAACGTAATCAACATCATCCAAGTTTTCAAACTGTCCGTAAAGCGTCGGTGCGGGAAGAGCTATCTTCCATTTGAATTTATCCATACCCGAAAGGGCATTACATTTAGCCTTTTTTGCGTGGTGAGGACAAACCCTTATACATTCACCGCAGTCGATACAGCGTCCTTCATTAATAACGGCGCGACCGTCCTTAACGCGGATTGCCTCAGTCGGGCAATGCTTTAAGCAGGTCGTACAGCCGGTACATTTTTCGACATCTAAAAAAACTGAATGCTCGTATGTATTCATAATTTATACCTGCCGAAAATTAAATATTTACTCGCATAGTGATGGTAGTACCCACCCCTACGGTAGAGTCAATCTCCATAAAATCGGAATAGCGCTTCATATTGGGAAGACCCATACCTGCGCCAAAGCCCAATGACCTGATATTTTCAGTTGCAGTAGAAAAACCTTCCTGCATAGCCTGTTCAATATCCTTAATGCCGGGACCGTTATCCTTTAAAACGATTTCAACATAATCTTCAGTCACGCTGACGTCGGCCACACCGCCGCCTGCGTGGATTACCATATTGATTTCGCCTTCATACATTGCAATGGAGACCTGCCTGATTTTTTCGGGTGGCAACCCTAACTGCCTTAAATTCTTTTTCACCATAACAGAAGCGTGACCGGCGGATGTAAAATCCTTACCGTCAACTTCATAGTGAAACCTTAAAGCTTCAGACATTTTTAACCTTATTTCCTACAAGACCGTTGCTGTATAAAATACCGCAAGCCTCGTAAAGTCTTTTTGAGGAAGCTAACAAAACAATACCGCTTTCCTGAGCCAAAGAAATCATTTCGGCAGTGGGATTCTTTGAGCGCACGAATACGACACATTTCATATCCATCATTTCGGCAGTTCTGATAACCTGTGAATTAACAAGACCTGTAAGTAAAACCGCCTGGTCTTTAACGTAAGCTAAAACGTCACTCATCATATCACTGCCGCAAGCAGAATAAACGTGTGCGCCAAGCTCCTCTTCACAGCAGATAACCTCCGCTTCGAGTAAATCCTTAATTGTACTAATTTTCATACAAACATTATCCTCTCGGTTTATTTAGAAAAACCGTATTTTACGAGAATACCGTCAACGTCATCAACAGTAAGACGACCGTAAACCTCTTCATTAACCGTTAAAACAGGTGCAAGACCGCAAGCGCCGATACAACGGCAAGCGGTAAGTGAGAATTTACCGTCTGCGGTGCATTCATCTGCACCGATGCCCAGGCGTTCGCTGAGCTTGTCGAAAATGTCGCCCGAACCCTTAACATAGCAAGCGGTACCAAGGCAAACCGAGATGTTGTACTCGCCCTTAGGTGAAAGTGAGAACTGAGCATAGAATGTTGCAACGCCATAAACCTTTTCAAGCGGAACATCCATACCGTCAGCTATCATTTGTTGCACCTCGATAGGAAGGTAGCCGTAAATGTCCTGTGCTTTTTGCATTACTGCCATCAATAAGCTTTTGTCGTGCTTATGAGCATCAATAACACTTTTAAGCTGTGCTTCCTGTTCAGGCGTTCCCTTAAAAGGGAGATTGCTGATTTTTTTAAGCATGAAACAAATCCTCCTTAAGATAATTGCCATATACGTCTATATATTGAAAATATATAGATAATACATATACGTTAAAATTATAACATACTTTTTCCATTTTGCAAATAGTTTTTATTGGTTTTTAGACTATTTATTGCTAAAAAGTAATACTTTTTCAAAAAATGACTACTTTTGTTGAATTTTTGGTGACAATATTGTATAATAAAAAGTACAATATTTGAAAGGAAACAAAAAATGAAACCGTTTTCTAAGGTTATTTCAATTTTTCTTTGTATCATTTTGTTGCTTACGGTCACCGCCTGCGGTAACACTGATGATGCTTATATATATTTTCAGCTTGATGAAACACCCCAGACCCTTGACCCGCAAACCGCTAAAACCGATATTGAGCTTTTAATTTCGCAAAACCTTTATGAAGGGCTAATGCGTTATAATGAAAAAGGTGAGCTCCAGTGCGGTGTTGCAAAAAGCTATGAAAAGCAGGGTTTGACCTACACCTTCACTTTAAGGCAAGATGCTAAATGGAAGGATGGCACAAAACTTTATGCACAGGATTTTGAATTCGCCTTTAAACGCGCTTTAAGCTTTGACACCGCAGCGCCATATGCTTCTCTTTTATACTGCATAAAAAATGCTAAAGAAATTGCAAGCGGCAATTCGGTAAATCTTGATTTGGGTGTCAGCGCAATTGATGATAAAACACTTAAAATTGAACTTTGCTATGACGACCCAAACTTTTTAGAAATTCTTGCCCACCCAATTTCAATGCCCTGCAATGAAGAATTTTTCCTTTCCTGCAAGGGCAAATACGGCCTTGATACCGATTTCACCCTTTCAAACGGCAGTTATCGTTTAGCAAAATGGGGTAAAGAAATTTTCGGTATAAGACTTTATCGCAACAAGGAATACACAGGCGATTTTACAGCCAAAAACGCGGCAGTTTTTCTTTCTTACAATAAAGATATGACCGCCGCCCAAACCCTTTCACAAAATGATGCCGACATTGCATTTGTAAATTCAAAGGATATTGACTCCTTAAAGCAAAACGGCTTTAAAACAGCCGAAACGCAAAACACCGTATGGTTTTTAACCCTTAGCTCTTCCCTGCCGCCCGACATCAGACACGCTTTTGGTATGCTGTCAAGCGGCGAAGTATTTTCACCTTCACTTACAAGCGGCACAACGGTTGCAAATTCAGTTTTCCCGCCTTCACTCGAAGCAAATGCAGGGGCAACCGGCATGCTGACATACGACCTTGAAAATGCTAAAAATCTCTTTACCGAAGCTATCAAGCGCTTACCCGACAAAAAACTTCCGGACGATATCAAGCTTTATTATTATGACAGCGGCTTTTCAAAAAATATGGTCACTTCAATTGTCGGGCATTGGCAAAACCATTTGGGCGCTTATATCAATATTGAAGCCGTATCATCACCCCAAGTGCTTGAATCACAGCTTAAAGAACAAACCTATTATATGGCAATTTTCCCCGTTTCTGCAAATTCGGCAAGTGCTGGTGAATATCTTTCAAAATTCGGTATTGATTACACTATGGGTGATTTAACAACACAACAGACCGCCCTTTTGAATAGCTTTAACCGTATACCGCTTGCATTTGAAAGCAAAACGGTTGCTTATTCGGAAAACCTTTCAAAGGTAAAAACGGTCAACGGTTTGTCAATTGATATGTCGTTTATTGTAAAAGTTGAAGATTAAAATTAAAACCGACCTGAATTTCAGGTCGGTTTTTTGTTTTATTTTAGTGTATCAGCAATTTTATAAATAAGGTCCTTACTCTTTTCCCAGCCAAGACATGGGTCGGTGATTGACTTGCCGTAGCAATGCTCGCCAATCTTTTGAGCACCGTCTTCAATATAGCTTTCAATCATAAGACCTTTAACCATTTTTCTGATATCACTGTTATGATTACAGCTGTAAACGATATCCTTTGCAATGCGCACCTGTTCAAGATATTTCTTGCCCGAATTTGCGTGGTTACAGTCAACAACACAAGCAGGATTTAAAAGGTCGGTCTTGGCGTAAGTATTAAAAAGATTTTGCAAATCTTCATAATGGTAATTTGAAACACATTTGCCTGCCGAATCAATATAACCGCGCATAATTGCGTGTGCAAGCGGGTTACCAGCGCTTGTAACTTCCCAACCACGGTAAATAAAGGTGTGGGAATGTTGTGCGGCGGTAATTGAATTCATCATAACAGACAAATCACCACCCGTGGGGTTTTTCATACCAACCGGAACGTCAATACCGCTGGCAGTAAGACGGTGCTGCTGATTTTCAACCGAACGCGCACCTACCGCAACGTAACCGAGAAGGTCTGAAAGATAACGGTAATTGTCGGGATAAAGCATTTCGTCTGCACATGTGAAACCGTAATCCTTTAAAGCACACATATGCAAATCACGGATAGCAAGAATACCTTCAAGCATATCGGGTGTTTTATCGGGGTCAGGCTGGTGAAGCATACCTTTATAACCGTCACCTGTGGTGCGGGGCTTATTAGTATAAATACGGGGCATAATTAAAATCTTATCACGAACCTCGTCTGACACTTCTTTAAGTCTGCCAATATAGTCAAGCACACTTTCCTTGCTATCAGCCGAGCACGGACCGATTACCAGTATAAATTTATCACTTTTACCCTCAAATATAGCTTTAACTTCGGCATCTCTTTCAGCCTTGATTATAGCTAATTCTTCGGTTACAGGGTAACGGGTTTTTATTTGCTGTGGTATGGGTAATTTTCTTTTGAATTCTAAATTCATTTTTTGTCAAACCTCTTTCTGCGATAGGTGGAAAGTCGCATCATTTCACGCATTCCGTCTCTGTCTTCTGCTTTAATTTTGTCATATAATTCATCAAACGATTTTCTGAAGCATTCCATTTCATAAAGTAAGAAATCCTTGTTATTTAAGAAAAGCTCGCTCCACATTTCGTCATTAATTTGCGCAATTCGGGTTAAGTCCCTGAAAGAGTCACCCGTGTAATATTCCATACCTGAAATGTTATTACAGCACATTAGGGAAACTGCAATACAGTGGGTAAGCTGTGATAAAAATGCAATCATTTTATCATGACTTTCAACCGAAAGCTCAGCTATTTGTTTAAAACCAAGTGTTTCGCCCAATTCACAACAAAGCTCAATTGCCTTATGACTGTTTTTGTCGGTAGGAACAACAATATAGTTTGCATCACTGAAGTTGACGCCGTCACAGTTCTGTACACCGCTCATTTCCCTACCTGCCATAGGATGGGCGGCGATAAATTCAACGTCAGGACGCAACATATCCTGAATTTTATAAACGATACTGCCCTTTACACCCGTAACGTCGGTTATAATGGCGCCACTTTTTAAAAGCAACTGATTTTTTTCTATCCATTCAACAAAAATGTGCGGATAAAGTGCAAATACAACTAAATCCGCTTCACCGATAATATCAGGATCAAGCTCGGCCGCACCTTTATCAATTATGTTGTTTTCAAGGGCAAAATCAATATCTTCTTGATTTTTGGTAATTGCCGCAACCTTAAAGCCTTTTTCTTTAAGCGACTTCGCATAACTGCCGCCCAAAAGGCCAAGACCAATAATTAAAATATTTAAATCCTTACTAATTCTCATTTAAAGTTACAACCTCCGTTTCAATGCCAAGAGAAGCTATCTGCTCAAAATAATCGGGAAAGCTTTTTGAAACTGCTTCTGCGGCGTAAATTTCGCCGCCAAAAACTGATGCAACAACCGAAAGTGCCATTGCTATACGATGATCGTTATGTGAAGAAAGCGGCAGTCTTGGTGAATAAAGCTCTGCCTTAGGTACAATAATCTCATTTTCTTTTACATCAATTTTGCAACCGAATTTTGAAAGCTCCATTGCCATTGCGGCACCGCGGTCACTCTCTTTTATTTTAAGGCGGTGAGTACCTGTGAATTTTGCGCCGTTTTTAAGTGCCGCCACAGCAATAAGCACGGGACCCAAATCAGGACAGTCACTTATATCAAGGGTAGGACAGCCATTTGAAAGGCTTGGCATCATTTCTTTATATACCTTATCCCCTTGTGCGCTTAGCTTTGAAAGATTAGACACCGCAACGTTACCGCCAACTAAATTAAAGGCTTCAAAAAATGCAGCGTTTGAATAATCGCCTTCAACCTTTAATTTGCGGTTTTTATAGGTCTGATTACCTTTAATATAAAAGGTACGTTCATCATAACGGGTGATACGCACGCCAAAATCGGCAAGTGCTTTTATTGTTAGATTAAGGTAAGACCCGCTTTCAAGCGGACCTGTAATTTCGATAATACTGTCCTGTGATAAAAGCGGTAACGCGAACATAAGCCCGCTTATAAACTGACTTGAAATATCACCGCGAACGGTGTATTTACCCGCATTTAATTTACCGCAAACCGAAAGTGCAGTTTTTGACGGTTTAAAAGTGATACCCTGTTCTTTGCAGATTTCTTCATAAACAGAAAGCGACCTTTCCATAAGCCGCTGTGACCCGTTTAAAGTAAAGGGCTGACCGAAGAGCAGACAAAGCGGTATTAAAAACCTTAAGGTACTGCCGCTTTCGTTACAGTTCATTTCACTATTAAATGCAGTTTTATTTATATCAATGCCGCCTATTGTGACGGTATCATTTTCAACTGTAATTTCAGCGCCCAAAGCCTTTAAGCAACCAAGTGTTGCTTCAATATCCTTTGAAAAAGCAACACCGCTTATAATACTTTGCTTTGAAAGTGCGCCACATATCAAAAGGCGGTGCGCCATACTTTTTGACGGCGGTGCCTTTACTCTGCCAAACGCACGTGATGGGGTAATTTTTACTATCATTTTTTATCACCGGGGTTTTGCATTAAAATGTCAATTGCTTGGTTATAACCGTCAAAGCCTTTGCCGATAACCGATTCTGTACAGGCGGCACGGATATAACTAATCTGACGGAAATCTTCACGGGTGGACACATCTGAAATATGTACTTCAACAGTCGGCACACCAACCGATTTAACCGCATCCAAAAGTGCTACACTTGTATGGGTATAAGCACCGGGGTTTATAACAATTCCGTCAAATTTTTTATAGGTTTTTTGAATTGCAGTCACTAAATCGCCTTCACAGTTTGACTGAAAAAACGAAACCTTTACGCCTTTTTCTTTAGCGTAAGCCTTAATTTTAGCGCATAAATCCTTATAGGTTTTATTGCCGTAAATTTTCGGCTCGCGAATACCAAGCATATTAAGGTTAGGACCGTTAATTACCAAAATTTTCATTTAAAAAGCCTTCTTTTATTTTCTCAAGGGTTGTATTTATATCGCCGTCAGCGTTAACTCTCACATCACACGAAAGGCAATATATAGGATATCTTTCAACATATCGTTCTTCCAAAAGCTCACGGCTTGAAGACAAGGGTCTGTCATCAGTGGTGATAAGCAATTCTAAGGGTCGGTCAATGAAAATTACACTACCGTTTTGCTTTAGTGCATCAACGTTTTCTTGCCTTAAAACTGCACCGCCACCGGTTGCAATTACAAGCCCCTGCTTTACTGAAAGTTCATTTATAACCTTTGCTTCAAGGTCGCGAAAATACTCTTCACCGAATTTATTAAATATTTCGGGTATGGGCATATTTGCCGCTTTTACAATTTCATCATCAGTATCAACAAATTCCTTGCCCAATTCCTTTGATAAAAGCTTACCAAAGGTGGTCTTGCCGCAAGACGGCATACCGATAAGCACAAGGTTTTGTTTTTCTTTGAAAATTTCACTGAAAGCATTGGTTTCAATTTCTTTTTCTGAAAATATTTCAGCCGCTTTTACCGCCTGTGCAAAAAGCATATAAAGACCGCCAACCGCCTTTATCCCCTTTTTATGCGCATCACGTACAAGACGGGTTTTAAGCGGGTTATAAACAACGTCAACCACCGCCTCGATACTTGAAAAATTTTCCAAATCAATTGGTGTGTCGTCGTTATTTGGATACATTCCGCAGGGGGTTGTATTTATAATTATTTCAGGGTAAAGCTTTAGAGCGTCAGTATAGGTAACATAGCCTTCCCCACCCTTGCGCGAGGCAATAAATATTTCCTTTGCGCCCAAGTTTTTGCAAACGGCTTTTGCAGTTTTTGATGTGCCGCCGCTGCCAAGTATCAAAACAGTTTTACCATTAATTTCAATATCATTGTACTCAATAAGGCTTTTAAGGCCGTAAAAATCGGTATTAAACCCCAAAAGCTTACCGTTTTTGTTAACTATTGTATTAACCGCACCTATGCTTTCAGCTTCAGGGCTTATTTCATCAAGATAAGGTATAACTGCCGTTTTATACGGAATTGTTACGTTTATACCGCAAAAATCACGCTTTTGCATAAAGGCGTCTAAATCAGATTTAGCAATTTCAAAAAGGTCATAATCATAATCGGCAATTTTAGAATGAACAATCTTGGAAAAGCTGTGCCCTAATTTTTCACCTATAAGGCCGTATTTCATTCTATCCACCAGTCCGTTCCGAATTTAGCGGTTAAAGCATCACAAAGAGTAATAGCCACCATACTGTCAACCACAACACGCGCGCGGTGAACAATACAGGGGTCATGACGGCCTGTCGCCTTCAAAATAACGTTTTCATTTGCTTTAAAATCGACCGTTTCCTGCGACTTTGCAATGGTAGGTGTCGGCTTAACGGCACAGCGGAAGATTACAGGCATTCCGTTAGAAATACCGCCGTTTATACCACCGTTATTGTTTGTTTTAGTGACAACTTTACCGTCTGCCATTTCAAACGGGTCATTTGCCTGACTGCCTTTCATATCGGCAATTTCAAATCCGGCGCCAAACTCAACACCCTTTATTGCGGGAATTGAAAAAAGCGCGTGAGAAAGCATACCTTCAAGTGTGTCAAACCAAGGCTCGCCCACACCAACAGGAAGACCCAAAACCGCAGTTTCAAGCACACCGCCAACACTGTCACAGTCAGCCTTTGCGGCTGTAATAGCGATCTTCATTTCTTCACCCTTTGCATTATCTAAAACTGCAAAGGTCATATTATTTAAAGCATTAATTTCTTTTTCTAAATCAGAAAAAGCGGCATCAGCAACACCGGCACATTTTGAAATGTGTGTGCCTATAATTATCCCCTTTTTCTTTAAAGCCGAAATTGCAATTGCGCCAACGGCAACCAGTCCCGCAGTGACCCTGCCACTGAAATGACCGCCGCCGCGATAATCTTCAAAGCCGTGATATTTTTGAAAAGCTACAAAATCAGCATGAGAAGGGCGCGCATTAAAGTGGTCAGGCGCATAATCCTTGGATTTTGTGTTTTCATTAGGTATAACGATACAAATCGGTGTGCCGGTTGTAAAGCCATTATAAACACCGCTGTAAATTATGTAATTGTCGGCTTCAACACGTGGGGTTGAAATGTCACCAGACGGTCTGCGAAGGCACAACTGATGCTTAATAAAATCTTCATCAACCGATATACCTGCAGGCATACCGTCAAGTACGGCACCGATACCCGCGCCGTGGCTTTCACCGAAAATTGTCACCGTTACGTTTTGTCCTAAACTGTTTTTCATTTTGTTATCACTTCTTTAAGCTGTGTTAAATTCATTTTTTTAATTTCAAAGCTGCCGATTTCTTCCACCCAGATAACCGAAATACTATCCCCCGATTTTTTCTTGTCGTGTGACATAAAATCAATTATTTTATCGGCATCAATTTCACAGGTGGTGGGTAAATTGAGCTTTTCAAGAGCGTTTTTTATGCGCGGTTTCACCTTATCACTGCAAAGATAAAGCATACCAAGACCGACACATTCACCGTGGTAAAGTGCACCCAAATTAACGCTTTCAATTGCGTGACCGATTGTGTGCCCAAAATTTAAAACCTTACGGAGCCCCTGCTCCTTTTCATCTTCTTCAACAACCCGTTTTTTAAGGCGAAGACTTTGTTCAATTACATAATCAATATCAAGCGCTCCCCCTTCAAAATGAGCAAAAAACTCACTGTCAAAGGTGGCGGCCATTTTTAGAGCTTCACAAAGGCCGTTATTTTTTTGTCGCTCGGGCAAGGTTTTTAGTGTATCGGCATCAATTACAACTGCCTTTGGCGGATAAAATGCGCCGACAATGTTTTTAACGCCGCAAAAATCAATTGCAACCTTACCGCCAATTGAAGAATCGACCTGAGAAAGCACGGTTGTCGGGATATTATAAAAATCAATTCCCCTCATAAAGGATGCCGCAGCAAAGCCTGCCATATCGCCTGTCACACCGCCGCCGACAGCCACAACGCAGTCGCTTCTTGTAAAACCATTTTCTACAAGCTGTGTCAGAATTGCCTGATATGTGTCAAAATTCTTCGATTCTTCACCCTGCGCAAATGTAAAAATATAACCATCTTTACATTGTGCCACTACTGTTTTTGCATAATTCTCAGGTACACCGCTGTCTGTAACAACCATCACCTTGCGGTCAAGGTTTAAATGTTCATTTAAATTATTTAGAACACCGCGTTCAATTACAATATCATATTGCCCCACGGTTGTTTTTGTTGAAAGTATCATAAAACGACTTCCTTTTCAAAGTTGCCGATAATTCTTAAATCACTGCATTTTTCTTTAAGCTCTGAAAGCATTTTTTTACCCATATCACTGTTGATATTGCCTTCGCCTTCAATAAAGAAATAATAATTCCAGATAAGCTCCTTAGTCGGACGGCTCTTTAAAGCTTTAAGGTTAAAACCGTTTTCACCGATAATTGAAATCGCTTTACCAAGTGCACCCGCTTCGTTAGAAACGGTGAACAGTAAAATAAAGTGATTATCTGCAAGTGAAGGTGCCTTTGCAGTACGTGAAAATACTGCAAAACGGGTTGTGTTGTTACTGCTTTGGTTAATATGCGCTTCAAGCTTCATAAGACCGTATTTTTCACATGCCTCTTCGCTTGCAATTGCGGCAATATCCAGTCTGCCGCTTTCGGACACTGACTTTGCGGCAACTGCCGTATTAACTGCATCAATCGCCTTAAATCCATGCTTTTTAATATATTCATTACACTGCCCTAATGCCTGTGGATGACTTATAACCTCTTTTATACCCGAAAGCTCGGCTCCTTTATTTGCCAAAAGGTTATGTATAACCGAAATGTCATAAACACCGTTTATGTAAAGCGGGCCAAAAAATGCAAGGTCCATAACCTGCCCAACGTCACCGTTAAAGCTGTTTTCTATCGGAAGAATAACACAGTCACATTCACCGTCAACCACCGAATTATATGCTGATTTAAAATCGGGATAAGGTATGGCTTCGGCATCGGGAAAGACTTTATTTGCGGCAATATTGGCAAATGCACCCTCTACCCCGCTGAAGGCAACTTTCATACCTTCAAGCAGTCTGTGCTGATAACGCTTTGAAACATCCATATTGTGAGTGATAAAATCAATATAATAAGACTTTATCTCCTCATCGGGAAAAGCGGCGCCGTTGCGGGCAATTACCTCCGCCTCACGCTGTGGATCAAAAACCTGTATGCCGTGAAGCTTTTTATATTCGGCAACCACCTTTGATGCCTGCATTCTTTCCAAGAAAAGCTGACGCATTTGCGTATCAACTTCATTTATTTTTTGCCTTGCTTTTTCAAGGTCGGTCATTTATATTCCTCCATAAGTGCCTTAAAGGCGGGTAAAGATTTTACTATCTGTTCATAACTTACGCAATAGCTTATACGAACATAGCCCTCATAACCGAAGCTGTCGCTTGGCACAAGCAAAAGCTCGTACTTTTTAGCCCTTTCGCAAAAGGCCGCGGCATCGCTTTCGGGTGACTTCATAAACAAATAAAACGCACCGTCAGGCTTTGCACATTCATAACCGTATTCGGTCAAAGCATTATATAACACATCACGGTTTTTCTTATATGCTTCAACGTCGCCCGTAAGACCGATACATTCCTTTACGGTATACTGCAAAAGGCTTGGTGCGCAAACGTAGCCAAGCGCTCTGCCAGCACCGCAAACAGCGGCATAAATATCAGATGCGATATCAATTTTAGGAGATACAAAAATGTAACCAATACGTTCACCGGGAAGTGACAATGACTTACTGAAGGAATAGCAAACAATAGTATTTTTGTAAAAATTCGGGATATAGGGCACGTCAACACCGTAAGCAAGCTCGCGATAAGGCTCATCACAAATTATGTAAATTGAGCTGCCGTATTCAGCCTGCTTTTTATTAAGCAGATCTGAAAGCTTAATAATTGTTTCTTCCGACAAAACAACGCCTGTTGGATTGTTTGGTGAATTAACAATTATAGCCTTTGTGTTTGCGTTAATTGCGGCTTCTAAAACAGCAAAATCAATCTGAAAATCGCTTTCGCGGCATTTTACAACCTTGAAATTTGCCCCTGCCTTTTCAGCAAATACACGGTATTCAGGGAAAAAAGGTGCAAGTGCAATTACCTCATCACCTGTATTCACAAGTGCATTAAGCGAAATGGTAAGCGATGCCGCCGCACCGCAGGTCATATAAATTAAATCGGGGCTTGCAGGTGCGCCGAAACGGTCGGTAATACTATCGCTGATAGCCTTTCTGACAGATGCATCACCCTGCGCCGAGGTATAACCGTGAAGCTTTACGGGGTCAGTTTCTTTAATAAGGCGCGCCATTATTTCAGACACCTTTTCGGGTGCGGGAATACTTGGGTTACCCAAGCTGAAATCAAGCACGTTTTCTGCACCGATTTCGGCACGGCGCTTGTTGCCATATTCAAAAATTTCACGAATAACCGACCTTACCTTGCCAAGCTGTTCCATTTTTTTGTTTATCATTATCATTTTCCCCATTTTCTTAAAAAATAAAGCCCGTAATAACCACGCAAAAAATGCATGACAACTACGGGCTGAATGTAAATATTAAAAACATAAAAAATTATGCTTTAACAGTGTACAGACAGTCCGTGTTATTAAAATAATAAAATCGAAAATATGACTTTACGAACAACCTGTCCACTTCCTTTTTGATGATAAGTGTATTCTACTCTTCTTAAGTGGATTTGTCAATTGTAATATTGCACAAACTTTAACGGTTTAAAGTATTAAAACATCACAATTTATATGCACATTTTCAAAATTATAAACACGGCATTTATACAGTTTATTCTATCTCAAGCTCTTTTATAGCACGCATCTGATAGTTAACGTTCTTTAAAAGCTCAGGCTTTTTAATTGCTACCGCGGCGCCCTTTACAACACTGTGTGCGGGGTCATCCATATGATGTACCTTAATGTTAAGATAATCGGCAATTCTTTCGGCAAAGCCGTTAAGCTTTGAGCCGCCGCCCGCAAGATACATACCGTCATTCATAATATCTGAAACAAGGTCGGGGTCGGTTTTGTTAAGCACCTTGCGAATTGCATCACAAATTGCTTCAATAGTGTCGTTAATAGCTTCATACACTTCGCCCGAAGTAATTTCAAAGCTTTCGGGCAGACCCGAAAAAATATTGCGGCCTTTTGCAACCATTGCAATTTCAATATCACGCTTTACGGCAGAACCAACCTTCATCTTTATGGCTTCAGCGGTAAGCGGACCGATTTCAATATTATATTCATATCTGACGTATTTAATAATCTGCGCGTCAAAATCAAATGATGCAATTTTAAAAGAGTCACACGCGGCAATACCGCCCATTGAAATTACCGCAACGTCGGTAGTGCCTGCGCCGATATCAACAATAAGCGTGCCGTGTGGCTTTGAAAAATCGAGCCCCAACCCGAATGCAATTGCAAGCGGACCTTCAACAACGGTTATATTTCTACCGCCCGCACCTTCAACAACGTTTGAAAGCGAATGGTGCTGAAGCTCGGTAAGACCTGCAGGCAGGGTTGCAATTATGCGCGGGCGCAAAATGTTGTTGCCGAATGCCTGCTGCATATAATCCTTTAGCATAAGCTCGGTTAAATCATAATCGGAAATAACCCCGTGTTCAATTGGGTAAACACTTAACATACTGTCGGGTGTGCGACCGATTGTCTGCTTCGCCTTTTCACCAAAATATATCGGCTCCCAGGTTTCACTGTCAACCGTTACCACACTGGGCAGTTCAACAACAACCTTTGAGCTTGAAAAAATTACAGTTTTAGAAGAGCCTAAATCTATACCAATATCGGTAGCCATTATTTTCCTTCCTTCTTTTTCTTTTTTGCGGTCATAAGACCTGTAACACAATAAACCTCATCAGCGCCTAAAAGTAAAAGCTGCTTCGCACATTCATCCAGAGTGGCGCCTGTGGTTTTAATATCATCAACCAATAAAACGGTTTTACCGTTTAAATTGCGACACTTGTTTGCCGCAAATTTGCCTTTAACGTTTTTAAAGCGTTCATCAAATTTTAAGTCGTGCTGAACCTTAGCACCCTTTAAATTTTTAATAGCATCATCACAAAGCGGAAGCTTTAAAAGCTTGGAAATATGTCTTGCTAAAAGCTCGGACTGATTAAACCCGCGTTTTAACTTCTTTGAAGGTCGCATTGGCACAAAGGTTACAACATCAAAGGCAATATCACTGTAACAGCTTTTAACCGTAAGCACCATTCTTTCAGCAAAGAATTTTGAAATGTAATCTCTATGTCCAAACTTAAAGGAATACATTGCCTTTTGTGTAACACCCGAATTATAAAACGGTGCGGCACAGCCGCTGAAATGAAAAACACGCTTTGAACAAACACATTCCTTCTTTGGCATACCACAACGGCGGCAGGTCTTTGTGAAATCAACCGTTTCGGCCATTTCGGTGCAAAATTCGCACAGCTTTTCGCCTTCGGGTATTATTGCACCGCAGGAAACACACGCATTTGGAAATAATGCCTCTGCCACTATTTTAAAAAGCCGCATTATAAGCACTTTCCTTCAAAAATTTCTGCAATGCGGTATACCTTAACGTTTTACGGTCATTTTCGACCATACCGTCCCACACAGCTTCATCCCCTACCAGAATAAGCATTTTTTTAGCACGTGTCACCGCGGTATATAAAAGATTACGATAAACAAGTCGGGACGGAACGTCACATAGCGGGATAATTACGTAATCATACTCACTGCCCTGACTTTTGTGAACGGTAACCGCATAAGCAAGCTCTAACTGCGAAAGGTCTTCAGAAAAATATGTAACTATTCTATCATCAAACCTTACCTTTAAGATGCTTGCGCGAATGTCAATATCAATAATATAACCAACATCACCGTTAAAGACACCCGTTCCCGTTTCGCCGTTATCCTTTGTGAAGGTAATATCATAATTATTTTTGGTTTGCATTACCTTATCGCCTTCACGGAAATACACGCCCTTATAAGCAAACTGGTGCTTGTCCCGCGTATTGGGATTAAGGTTTGACTGCAAAACGTTGTTTATATTTAAAGTACCTGTGTCCATCATACGCGAAGGACAAAGTATCTGAATATCAGTAAGCGGGTCAACACCATAAGCAGAAGGCAGTCTGTCGCACACAAGACTGACAACCGTTTCAAGTGTCTGATACCTGTCCGCACGCTTCATAAAAAAGCAATCGGTGTCTTTTGCGTTAAATTCGGCCTTTTCACCGTTTATAATCGCATGAGCATTACTGATAATTGCACTTTTAGCAGCTTGTCTGAAGACCTTTTTAAGTCTTATTGACGGAAAGATATCGGCAGCAAGAATATCACCAAGAACGTTGCCCGCGCCTATACTTGGCAGCTGGTCAGAATCCCCTACCAGAATTATACGGCAAGAAAGCCGCAGAGCTTTTAGCAGATTGTCAAACAAAAGCGCATCTATCATAGATGCTTCATCAACAATGATAACGTCACATTCAAGCGGATTCTTTTCATTGCGGTTAAAATAAGGCTTGTCGTTTTCTCCCCATTCAACCTCTAACATACGGTGAATGGTTCTCGCTTCCCTGCCCGTAAGCTCGGTCATACGCTTCGCGGCACGACCTGTCGGGGCGGCAAGCTCAATTTTAAGATTTCGGTTTTCAAAAAGTTTTATAATTGCATTAAGAGTTGTGGTCTTACCCGTACCGGGACCGCCCGTCAGCACCAATATACCATTTTCAAAGGCTTCAAAAATTGCACGTCGCTGTAAATCCTCAAAATGTATACCAAGTCGGTTTTCAACGTTTTGTATCTCAAGCTCGTCCACAGTAACAGATGAATTTATAAACCGCTTGACCGAACAAAGCCGCGCGGCAATATGCTCTTCTGCGTTGTGATATTCGGGTATAGATAAAAATTCAACCCCGTCAATATCCTCACTGCAAAGACGGAAACACTCTATAAGTCGATCACAGCATATTTCAACAACCGATTCTTTGGCGGCCAAAAGTCTACAAGCCACGTCAACAAATTTATTTCGCGGAAGGCAGGTGTGCCCGTTATATAAATTCTTTCTTAAAACGTATTCAATACCTGCCGAAACACGCAGTTCACTTGACATATCAAACTGAAAATCAGTTGCAATTTCCTCAGCCAGCTCGAAGGAAAAATCAATCCCCTCTTCACACAAAACATAAGGATTGGATTTTATAATTTCCATTGCATTTGCGCCGAATTTGCGATAAATGCCCACACATTTATCAGGACCGATGCCGAATTTCGACAGCATCATCATAATATCCCGCACACCAAATTGCTTTTCATATTCTTCGTGAATCTGCATTGCTTTTTGCAATGAAATACCTTTAAGGCAGGCCATATCGGCAGGATGATTTTGAATTACATCAAGTGTATCCTCCCCAAACCTTTCAACCAAGCGGGTTGCGGTGGTCGGACCGACACCCTTAATTGCGCCCGAAGACAGATATCTTAAAATTGCGGCCGCATTTTCGGGGGTACGCTGTGTAAAGGAAGACACCTTGAACTGCTCACCATAGGTTGCATGAACAGTGTATTCACCTTCAAGATCAACCGAATCACCCTCGTTTATGAACGGTAAGGTGCCCACAACTGTAACGTCACCTGTTTTTGTTCTTAAAATTGCAACGGTATATGCATTAGATTCATTGCGAAAGGTGATTTTTTGAATTATTCCGGTTAAAGTTTCCATTTTATCCCTTTCCTTTCACAACAAATTTTATGCCATATTTTTCGGCAAGCATTTTACATTCCTTTACCGTTTCTTCATTAAGATCTTCACTTACTGCCAACACACGATCAGCAAATTTTGTGCCAAGCCACTTAAGCTGTTCACCCGCAAAGGTTATTTGATTAATTGCGGTTTCTTCAGATAAAATTATTACAAGTGAAGAATTCATTTTTCGTTTTGGAAAAATTATAAAAAGCTTTAATAAATGCAGTGCTTCACAAAAACCAAAAAGCGAAAAAATTAAAATTAAGAAAAACAGTAAAAGCTTCATAAACAATGACTCCTCCCTGCTATATGTTACGCAGGGAGAAATCATTTGGTTAAAACATAATTATTTATTTTTTGGTAATGGTTGCGGTTGTGGTATAGCTTCCAACAACCCAAACGTTTTTATAGTTTTTGAAATTCATTACAACATTCAAAGAATGCTGACCCTCAACCTTATCAAGCAGGTCGACCTGAGCCGTCAAAAGCTCGTTTGTTATACGGTTAACCGATGCACGCGGACCGCATATCTTAACGTTGCGGATAGAAGTCTGTGTGCTCTTGAGACCCGATTTAAGATTAACCGATTTAACTTCAGTTACAGTAATAGTCTTTTCAATATAACCCGTAGTGTTGATCGTAACGGCAAAGGTTTCAAAATTATCTGCCAAACGCACACCTTCAGGTAGCTTAGGTGTCACCGCAAAGGTTTTATTGCTAAGTGAAATGCTTGTTACATCAATTGCGGACAGTGTGATTTTTGAAATTTTGTCAATTGTATCAGGGTTGCCGATAATATCAACCTTCGCATGGTCAATATCATACTTTATGGTTTCCTTATCAAAACCACCGGGAAGATTTGAAAAATCTGCAACGACAGGCACGGTCTTCTTTTTGGAAATCGGAACCTTTACTTTAACGTCTTCGGCATTTAAAGTAATATTTTCAAGTGAAATCTTTTTACCGTTTTCATCAAAAAGATTAATTTCGGCATCAAAGGTTTCGGTTTCCGAAAGCACTCTGCTAACGTCGCACACAGCAAGAACCGATGCGATCTTATTAAGCTTGCTTCTGGGGCCTGTAACCTTAAGCACGTCACCTTCAATACCGCTGACTATACCTGCTTCGGCAATAAGGCCATCGGTGGCCGAAACACCCTTTGCATCTGCCTTAACTGCAAATTCTTTAGTGTCAAAATAGTCAAACTCAACCTTAACGGTAGATGGTGACACCGACAAAACTTCATAATTTGTAGAAGAACGAGTTGCAACAACGTCAAGCTTATATTCGCCCGGTTCATCAACTGTTGCGGCAGAAACGTAAACCGTAAGGTCTTCAGCCCGTAACGAGGAAACCACATAGCTTGGACCACGCACAACAACACTGAACTTTTGGGAAGAAATGTCACCGACAATGTTAATACCGTTTTCGGAAGCAAAAGTGTTTTCCATATTAACGCTTAAAGTCAGGTCAGAAAATGTGCGCTCACGCATGGGATTTTCCTGCGTAGTGATAACAAGCCACAGCACAAATGCCAAAAAAATTGAAAGCGGAATAATAAATCTTTTGTTATAAAGCAAGCCCTTCAGTGCAGAAGGCTTTAACATTTTTAATTTTTCAGACATTTAAAAACCTTCCTTTCACTGTTTCTTCTTAAACGGATTAATATTTTTAAGCACCTTTACAACAGGCGAACTCTTTTGCTGACTTTCTGTATCAATAAGTAAGCGGTGAAGCTCAGCCGCGGCGGTAACTGCATTGTAATTGCGGGTTATGTTGCCACCTTCGGCAATTGAAATTGTACCAGTTTCTTCTGAAACAACAAGCACGACCGCATCAGAGTTTTCGCTCATACCGATAGCAGCACGGTGACGTGTACCCATTGAAGAGCTTGACAAATCAAGCTGACTTAACGGTAAAATACAGCCCGCGGCATAAATGCGACCGTTTCTGACAATTACCGCACCGTCATGCAAGGGAGATTTTGGGAAGAAGATGTTATTAACAACCGAAACAGAGGTTGCGGCATCAACAATTGTACCCGTATTTATAATTTCACCAAGCTGTGTTTCGCGTTCAAAAACTATTAGCGCACCGATTTTCTTTTCCTGCATAAAGCCGGCGGCCTTACAAATTTTATCAATGCTTTCAGCCTGAACATTTTCTCTTTCGTCGAAAAGCTGTGTTGCAGTAAGCTTTGTGCGGCCCACCCTTTCAAGTATTCGGCGAAGCTCCGGCTGGAAGATAACTGCAGCAGCAATAATGATAAAGTCAATCGCTTTTGACAGTGCCCACTGAATGGTGACAAGATTCCACCATTTGGCAATAACAAACACCAAAAACAAAATTAAAAGTCCCTTAACAAGCTGACCTGCACGAGATTCACGTAAAAAGACAATACCCTGATAAATTACGTAAGCGATTACTGCAATATCAATTATATCAGCAATACTGCCGTTAGCAATTGCGTAAACCACTTGATTCCAGATCATATACAAAGTATCTAAAAACGCGCCCAATTTTCAACATCCCTTCTCAAGCGTATTATATAATATTAATATCTATTTAATTTTAGCATATTTATAAATATCATTCAATAGGTAAATTGAACTTTTTTAAAGTTTTTTTGCAACGTTTATTACCCTTTGCACCTCGTTTTCGGTGTTAAAAACCGAAAGACTCGCTCTTAAAGCGCCAAAGTCGGTTGTTCCAAGCTTTTTATGTGCTGTCGGTGCGCAATGTAGACCTGCCCTTAAGGCTATACCGTTTCTGTCAAAAATTGCCGCGGCATCCTCACTTTTCATATTTTTGACGTTAAACGGCAAAAGCGGTGCATATTTATGCAAGGTCGGCATTTTTGTATAAAGCACGATGTTTTTACAACCCTTAAGACCGTTATAAAGCATTTGTAAAAGCCGCATTTCCTTTTTATAAATATTGCGTATTTCTTGTCTTTCAACAAAGTCAAGACCTGCCGACAAACCCGCTATGGCAGGCAGATTAACCGTTCCGCTTTCAAGCATTTCAGGCATTATAAGTGGTTGTGTAAATTTAAGTGAGGATGTCCCTGTACCGCCTTCAATTATTGTGTTTTCTATCGGTCTGCGGCATATAAGAATTCCTAACCCCATTGGCGCATACAAGCTTTTATGGGGTGCGGCGCATAAGAAATCTATGCACATTTTTTGCATATTTATAGGCATAATACCCGCGCCCTGAGCCGCATCAAGACAAAACATTATTCCCCGCTTTTCGCAAATGCGGGCAACCTCCGAAAACGGCAGTATTTTTCCCGTCACGTTGGATGCCGCGGTCATTATTACAAGCTTTGTATTAACTTTAAGCTTTTTTTCAAATTCTTTTACCGTTTCATCATCATTTTCCAACACAGGTGCTGTGTCATAATTAATTCCTGTTTTCACAAGTGGTCGCATAACGGCATTATGTTCAAGGTCGGACACGACAACGTGGTCTCCCTTTTTTAAAACACCCTTAATTACAAAATTAAGACTTTGTGTGCAGTTTTGGGTAAATACAACCTGTTCTGCCCCGTCTGCGCCAAAAAATTCCGCCACTTTTTGTCTAGTATTATAAACAATATCCGCCGCCCTGACAGATGCTTTATGCCCGCTTCTTCCCGGGTTTGCAGACAAGCTTTTAAGCGCGTTATCAACCGCATTAATAACAGTTTGCGGCTTGTGTCCGCCCGTTGCGGCATTATCAAAATATATCATAAAATATCCTCCAAAAAAGAGCATCCCAAGCTATTGGAATGCTCTTAAAATTAGTTATTGCTCTTCGGTAATTTTAAGAATTTTAACCCCGTTATCCTTTAAAATTTTCTCTGCATTAGATACGTCACCTGTTAAAACAAGCACATATCCGCACCCAAGAGTTTTATCACCGGTAATTCTTTCAATCTTAACCGTAAAGCCATGTTTTCGCAATAAATCCCTACCCTTTAAAGCGTAGGTAACTGTTCCGGTAGCTATTACATATCTTTTCATTTAATTCACTCCGCTGTTATATAATATGCAAAGCAAATGAAACTGACAAGATTATTATACTTCTTCTTTATAATACTTTATTGTCACAATTAAAATTATCGGAAAAATTACAAGCCCCGCGCCGCCGAAAAGCTTTAGTCCCAGATACATTGAAAACAGAGTGAATAAAGGATTTATACCTATTTGCTGAGAAACGATTTTCGGCTCAACGAAATTTCGAACAACGGTTATAACAAGATATAAAACCGCAAGTCCCGCCGCAAGTGCAGTATTGCCCGAAAGTGCACAGTAAATCGCCCACGGTATCATAACAGCGCCCGTACCAAGCACCGGCAAAAAGTCAATCAAAGCAATCACCAATGCCCATAAATAAGCGTTTTTGATTTTTAAAACCGAAAGTCCTATCCAAAGCTCAAAAAAAGTTATAAGCATTAAGAAAAAATATCCTTTTGCTATCTTTAAAACACTTTGTGTGAATATGTTTTTAATTCTTACAAAACGGTCATAAAAGCTTTTACTGCAAAGACTTTTGGCAAATTTTGAAAGTCCGTCAAAATCCTTAGAAATATAGCAAGCCGCAACAAGCGCCACCACACTGCTTAACAAAAAAGACGGTGCGGCGGTTACGGTTTTTTTGATTATATTTGTCAAAAATTCCGCAAGCAATTTTATAAAATTTTCAAGTATTCCGCTTAAAGAAATATTGTATTCCAGCGGTAAATAACCCGAAAACCACCCTTCAATTTTTTGAGTAATCGTATTAAGGCTTGAAAAAATATATGGCAAATAATCAATTAATCCCGCGGAAGATATAATTAGCCTGTAAATTATAAAAACAAGTCCTGCACCTACACCTATATATATACATGCCGATAAAACAACCGCACAAAGCGGTTTTTTAATTCCTGTTTTACCGCTTAAAAAAATCGCGGGCTTTTGGGATAAGAACGCCACCGCAAGGGACAATAAAAACGGAAACATTCTGAAAAGAAAAAAACGGCTTATTATTACCGTAAGCGCACTTATTACCGCGATATATAAAAAGTTTATAAGAAAGCGCTTTTTTGCCTGTTGGTCCAAAATTTTATCACCCTTTTTTATAAATTTTATGCAAGGTAAACATTTATGTAAAAAAGTGTTTTTAGGGGTTGATTTTTGTTGAAAAGTGTACTATAATTGAAAACAATAGTTTTTCTACGGGGGACACTTATGAAAAATTCAAGCTATTTTTTAGTTGATTCAAAGGTTCTGCCAAGTGTATTTGAAAGTGTAATTTTAGCCAAAGAGCTTTTGGCTGACGGGCGCGCACAAAACGCAAGTCAGGCGGCAAAAATGGCGGGCATTTCAAGAAGTGCCTTTTATAAGTATAAGGATTATGTTTTTAAATATTCCGATACAGACCAAAAAACCCTGACACTTTTAGCCAAGCTTTCAGACAAGGCAGGAATGCTTTCATCCCTTACCACTGCCCTTTATGAATACGGCGCAAACATTTTAACAGTAAACCAAGGTATTCCCGTTGACGGTGCGGCCGACGTTTCTGTAACCATTAAAACCGACAATATTACAGTTTCGGTTGAAGAAATGCTGAAGGCCATTAAAGGCATTGACGGCATTATTTCCATTAAAAGCATGAACGGAGGGCAAAAATGATTAATGTTGCTATTATGGGTCACGGTGTTGTAGGCTCGGGTGTGGCTGAAATTTTAATTAACCATAACAAGCGCATTGCAGACCGTGTTGAAAAAGATATAAACGTTAAGCACATTCTTGATTTAAGGGATTTTGACGTACCTTACAGCGATAAGTTCACTAAAGATTTTAACGACATTTTAAATGATGACAGTGTATCTGTCGTTGCAGAGGTTATGGGCGGTGTTAACCCCGCTTACGATTTTGTAAAGTCTTGTTTAATGGCAGGCAAAAGCGTTGTAACCTCTAATAAAGAACTTGTTGCCGCAAAAGGTGCAGAGCTTATAAAAATTGCAAATGATAAAAACGTAAGCTTTTTATTTGAAGCAAGTGTCGGCGGAGGTATTCCCGTTTTGCGCCCGATGGCAAATTGCCTTGCCGCAAACGAAATTAATGAAATCTGGGGCATTTTAAACGGAACCACAAACTACATTTTAAATAAAATGATAGTGGATAATATGGATTTTGACACTGCACTTAAGCTTGCACAGGATTTAGGCTTTGCAGAAAGAAATCCCGCGGCTGACGTTGAAGGCCACGATGCCTGCCGCAAGGTTTGTATTCTTGCCGCACTTAGCTTTGGCAAGCACGTTTATCCCGAACAGGTCAAAACCGAAGGTATTACAAATATTACCCTTGATGACGTTGAATATGCTGACGGCTTTGGTGCGGTTATTAAGCTTATCGGTCATGCTAAAAAACAAGAAAACGGTAAAATTATTGCTTCAGTCCGCCCCACGCTTGTAAGCCGCGAGCATATTCTTTCAAGCGTTAATGGCGTCTTCAACTGCGTTGTCGTTGACGGCGACCAAACAGGTGAAGTTGCATTCTATGGCAAGGGCGCAGGTAAGGAAGCTACTGCAAGCGCTGTTGTTGCCGATATTATTGATGCTATCCGCCATAAGGACAACAAGAAATATTTAAACTGGCAGGACAGCAGTACCGATTATGTCGAAAGTGATTTTGATGAATGCGGTAAATATTACATCACCTTAAAGGGTGACGATTACGATGCATTAAAGCCTGAATTTACTGCCGCTTTCGGTAACTGTTTTGAAAGCTATGTTATGAATGAATTCCGTCAGGAAATTGCCATTTTAACCAAAGAAATGACCGAAAGTCAGGTTAAAGAAAAGCTTGACACTCTCACCCATCTCAAAAGCTTTAAAATTTTACACACTATGCTCTGATACGGAGGTATTTATAAATGTCACTTATTGTAAAAAAATTCGGCGGCTCGTCGGTTGCCAATGCCGAAAAGGTATTTAACGTTGCCAAAATTATTATTGATGATTATAAAGCAGGCAACGACGTTGTAGTTGTGGTTTCAGCACAGGGCGACACAACTGATGATTTAATCGACAAGGCAAAAGAAATTAATCCCAAAGGTCCTTCAAGGCGTGAAATGGATATGCTTTTGTCTGCAGGTGAACAAATTTCAATTTCACTTTTAGCAATGGCAATTGAAAAGCTTGGCTACCCTGCTGTTTCGCTTCTTGGCTGGCAGGCAGGCTTCCAGACCGACAGTCATTATTCTATCGCCCGTATTAAAAAGGTTGAAAGCGAAAGAATTAAAGCCGAAATTGCTAAAAAGCACATTGTTATTGTTGCAGGCTTCCAGGGTCTTAATAAGTATGATGATATTACAACTCTCGGTCGTGGCGGCTCTGACACAAGCGCGGTTGCTATCGCCGCTTCAATGAAGGCCGATTTATGTCAGATTTATACCGACGTTGACGGTGTTTATTCTGCTGACCCGCGCAAGGTGCCCGGTGCAGTTAAAATGGATGAAATAAGCTATGACGAAATGTTAGAGCTTGCAACTCTCGGTGCACAGGTACTTAATAACCGTTCGGTTGAAATGGCTAAAAAATATAACGTTGAATTAGAGGTTCGTTCAAGTCTTGAACCCACAAAACGCGGTACAATTGTAAAGGAGATTACAAAAATGGAAAAAACTTTAATTAAAGGCGTTGCCAAGGACAATAATGTTGCAAGTATTTCGGTAGTAGGTCTTAAGGATGCCCCCGGTATTGCTTTCAAGATTTTCAATAAGGTTTCACAGGCTAAAATTAACGTAGACATTATTTTACAGTCTATCGGACGTAACGGTACCAAGGATATCACATTTACAGTTCCCGAAAGTGATGCCGAAGCTGCTGTTGCCGCAATTAATGAACTAAATGGTGTTCTGAATTTTGAAAGCGTTACCTATGACACTTCAATTACAAAGGTTTCTATTGTTGGTGCAGGTATGGAATCTAACCCCGGTATTGCTTCCAAAATGTTTGAAGCTTTATCAGACGCAGGCATTAACATTCATATGATTTCAACAAGCGAAATTAAAATTTCGGTTTTAATTAATGAAAAATATGCCGATGCCGCTGTGCTTGCTGTTCACGATAAATTCTTTTCATAATTATTAAACGGCGTTTTAAACGCCGTTTTTTATTTAATACTTGCAAAACAAAACAATTGCAAGTATAATATTAAGGATAATAAAATGTAAAGGAGATTTTCCTTTGGAAAAAGATGCAGTTTCTGCAGGCGTAAATAACGCAGGCGGTCTTTTCAGCACGGCTGAAGTAAGAATTTTAATTTGTTATATTTTATCAGCTTTGGATGAGGCTGTACCCGGCAAGCTTCTGGCTGACACCCTTCATTATGAAGGTATTGCCAACTGCTTTGAGGTGAATGATTCTATTGCCCACCTTGTAAAAAACGGTCAGCTTTTACCTGTTGATGAAAATGATGACACTTATAAAATTACAAAAAGCGGCAAATACGTTGCCGAAACCTTAAAAACAACACTTTCTTTAACTGTTAAGCAACGCGCTTATGATGCGGCTTATAAAATGCTTTCGCGCTTTAAAAATGCTAAAGAAACAGATATTAAAATTTCCCGCGAAGGTGATAAAACCTTTATCACTTGCTCTGCAATGGATGGCGACACCCCGTTTATGAGTGTTAAGCTTTTGGCCTGTGATGAAGACCAGGCGCTTCACATTAAAGAAAAGTTTTTAAGTGACCCGACAAAAATTTATTCAGCACTTATAGATATGCTTACAAAATAGCCACAAGCCTCACTTTCGTGAGGCTTGTTTTTTTATGACACGGGCACTAAAATCATACTGCCGTCGTTTATATATTCACCCTGTATGTTGTTTATTTTAATTATCTCATCAACGCTTGCATTATAAATTCTCGCAATGTCCCAAACACATTCCTTACCCGATACAAAATAAACCGTCAAAGAACAATTATCTTTTCTGGGTTTTAATTTGTGTTCATCAAGCTTCATATCACTGACAAGCTCAATTCCCGTTTTTTCCAAAACAGCCGCATTAACAGCTATATCTGCCCTTATTTCAAGCATTGAAGGTGAATTCATTGTAAATCCGCATGAAATAACCGTAATTTCGGGATGACATTCAATTTCATCGGCTTTAGCGGTTATAGGGTATGAACATTCAAAATCAAGCGGTTTTTCAAAAAATGCTGTTTCGCCGTTTTCCAAAACACCCACAATGCTTACAAGCATAACACCGAAAACAATGATTTTACCCGATTCAATTCGTGTATTTGCCGACTGTATATCGCACCATAAATCCAAAACAGAAGCCAAATTCTCATTAAGCTCAAGGCTTTGTTTGAAATGAAATCGATCCTTTATATTATCGCAAAGCTTTGTGAAATTAACTTTGTTTTTGATTATATCCGCTTCATATCTTCGCGAAAAGGCGTCAGAAATAATGGGTATATCATCCGCACAATAAGCCTGACTGCAAAGCAACAACTTGGCATTAAGCAAAAAGCTTTTACATTCCCCTGCTGAATTGGTTTTTGGTTTTATTTCTAAGAACGCTAGTGAAGACTTTGTTTCACATTCGCAAGAATCGCTGACACCTGCAATGTCAATTATCTGACTGAAAGGAATTATAGTTTTAACAATCTCAGGTGTATTACAGTTTTCAGCGCAATAGGTAATGTTTACCGTCATTTCACCCTTATTCATTACCTTATCACTTATAACCTTACATTCGGTTACTGACGGGTGCGCATCATAGCGTAAAATCCTGCTGATAGCTACCGCCCCTGCAGACAGCGCAATTTCTTCTTCAATAATTACATATTTTTCGTTATAACCCATGGGCGCGGTTGAAGGCGCATTTTGTCGGCGGATTTCTATACTGCAGTCATCAATATCCGAAATGGCACAACTACATTTGCGACAAAATAATCTTAAATTTATACTAACCGCACCGTGAATGTCAACCTTTCTGCCGCTTACAGCCCTGCAATTAATATACTCTGTTTTAGCCGACACAGAAAGGTTGCAGTCATTTGTCTGCACTTCGGTTTCTTTAACCTTATTAAACGGATATTGATATTCATAGGAACATAAATTACCGCCGGCATCACAGTATAAAACAGTAATGCAAATGCTACCGTCAACCGTAATGCTGTTTTCTCCCAATGATTTTGAAGCAATACGCGCAACGGTTTTGCATTTGAAAATTTTAGAAATATCAGGGCAATAATCGGGTAAAGTGAATTCAACGTCAATAGGCTGTTCACAGCTGTCAGTCCATACGTTTTCATTTGTATAAATATCGGTTTTCAAAACTTTATTATCCATAATATTTTCCTCTCTTCACAACTTTTTATTAAATTATATGAAAAGAAAAAATATATATGACAATATAATCAAATTGGGGTTTATCGCTGACGCGAAATTCGGAATTCGTAATGCGTAATTCGTAATTATTGTACAAATTAAATCGGGGTTAATGGGTATCTTCATTGAAATATCGCGTAGGGAACGACCTATGTGTCGTTCCGTTGTTTATGCGGTCGCACACACAGGTGCGACC
>JAZNOE010000041.1:0-1745 GCA_045580625.1 Acutalibacteraceae bacterium
AAATAATAGTTAATCGCAACGGGCGATTCGTGAATCGCCCCTACGGGTAATATCAATTAAATTACAGATTATTTACATCCGTCACGGAGCGACACCTAACCTCTTCACTATTACCTATTACCTCTTACCTCGCGTCAGCGATAAACCCCAATTTATATTTGGTAAACAATTTTGTTTTTTCTTAGTAAAGCTATTGCATTAAATGAAAGTTTGTTATATAATTAACATAATAACATTGAAAGGATGATTCCAATGAACAGATTTACCCTTAACGAAACTTCTTACCATGGCGCAGGGGCTATCAGTGCAATCCCTGAAGAAATCGCAAAGCGCGGCTTCAAAAAGGTTTTTGTTGCTACCGACCCTGACCTTATTAAATTTGGCGTTGCTAAAAAGGTTACCGATATTTTAGATAATGCAGGCATTGCTTACGGCATTTATTCTGATATCAAGGCAAACCCCACAATTGAAAACGTTCAAAACGGCGTTGCCGCTTTTAAAGAAATGGATGCTGACTGCATTGTTGCTATCGGCGGCGGCTCTGCAATGGATACCGCAAAGGCTATCGGCATTATCATCACCAACCCCGAATATGCTGACGTTCGTTCACTTGAAGGTGTTGCACCCACAAAGAACAAGTGCGTTCCCACAATTGCTGTTCCTACAACCGCAGGTACCGCAGCTGAAGTTACCATCAACTACGTTATTACCGACGTTGAAAAGAAGCGCAAGTTCGTTTGTGTTGACACTAACGATATTCCTGTTGTTGCAGTTGTTGTCCCTGATATGATGGCTTCAATGCCCGCAGGTCTTACCGCTGCTACCGGTATGGATGCTTTGACACACGCTATTGAAGGCTACATAACCAAAGGCGCTTGGGAGCTTTCCGATATGTTCCACATCAAGGCAATTGAAGTTATCGGCCGTTCACTCCGCGGTGCTGTTAAGAACGAAGCAGAAGGCCGCGAAGGTATGGCTCTCGGTCAGTACATCGCCGGTATGGGCTTTTCTAACGTTGGTCTTGGTGTTGACCATTCAATGGCTCACACCCTTTCAGCTTATTATGATATGCCCCACGGTAAGGCATGCGCAACCTTGTTGCCCGCAGTAATGGCTTTCAATGCTGATTACACCGGCACAAAATATCGCGACATCGCAATTGCTATGGGTGTTCAGGGTGTTGAAAATATGACTCAGGCCGAATACCGCGCAGCTGCTGTTGAAGCAGTTCGTCAGCTTGCTGAAGACGTTGGTATCGTTACCTCACTTAAGGGCGTTGTTAAGGAAGAAGACATTGATGCTTTGGCACTTGACGCTTACCACGACGCTTGCCGTCCCGGCAACCCCCGTGAAGTTTCTGTTGAAGATATTATTGCAATTTACAGAAGTCTTATGTAATTATTAAATCTAAATCCCTTTCGGAATTTTTCTGAAAGGGATTTTTTGTTTTTTAAATTATAGTTTATCGCTCTGTTTAATTGGCGGCACATTGTAGGGACAATTCACGAATTGTCCGAAAATAATAGTTAATCGCAACGGGCGATTCGTGAATCGCCCCTACGAGTTATATCAATCTAAATACATACGATTTACATCTGTCGCAAAGCGACACCATAATTTTTCATTATGCATTATTCATTATTCATTCGCGTAAGCGCTAAACCGCAATTTATTTCTTCTTTTTATGAATATTGCGTATGGTTTTTTTCTTTTTCTGTGGGGTGGATTTATCATTACGGTCGGGT
>JAZNOE010000042.1:0-38686 GCA_045580625.1 Acutalibacteraceae bacterium
AATCACCTTTCAAATTATAGTTTATCGCTCTGTTTAATTGGCGGTACATCGTAGGGACAATTCACGAATTGTCCGAAAATAATAGTTAATCGCAACGGGCGATTCGTGAATCGCCCCTACGGGTAATATCAATTAAATTACTGATTATTTACATCCGTCACGGAGCGACACCTAACCTCTTCACTATTACCTCTTACCTCTTACCTCGCCTCAGCGACAAACCCCAATTTTATTTCGATCTTAATCCCTTAGGATAATGGTTTTTTGCACGACCGTTTGACACTTTAACACCGCCAGCCGCACAGCCGTCAACCATAACAACCGCCCATCCGTTTTGGCAAGCGGTGTCAAATTCTTCACCGTGAAGATATTTTGAAAGCTCTGCACTGTCACTTGGCAAATTAATTTTACGCTTAAATTTATCACCCAGCGCCATAAAAAACTGATGATGCGGCAAAACATAATTTTTTCTAATTTCGCCAATTGTCACACCACAGCAAAAAGCAGTGCGGTCCGATATAGGCAAACGGTTGTTGTAATAAATTGGGTTACCGTTATAAACACCCACAAAATCGGGATTATAATCGGTTAAAGTATCGTTTAAAAATTCAGTTACAATTTTATCGGTTTTCTTTGATGCCAAACCATAAAAGCTGTTAACTGCTTTCTCACCCTTATGATGTAAAACCGCCATAAACTGACCTTCGCCTTTTGCAATGTGGGGATAAAAACGGCGGGCAAGATGTATATTTTCACACTTGCAACCGTCAAATTTTATACCGTCGGCGGTGTGTTTTGCCACCCTTTCACTAACAGGCACAAGTTCAAATTCGGGGTGACTTTGCAAAAACGCATCAATTGTCATTTCATTTTCTTCTAACGAAAAAGTGCAGGTAGCATACACAATAAAGCCGCCGCTTTTAAGGGTTTTTACGGCATTTTCCAGAATTTCAGCCTGACGATTGGCACACATTAAAACGTTTTCGCGGCTCCATTCATCAACGGCAATTTCTTCTTTTCTGAACATCCCTTCACCCGAGCAGGGCGCATCCACCATAACTAAATCAAAGGTATTCTCAAAGCGAGAAGCCAATTTTTCGGTGTCCATACAGGTAACAACGGTATTTTGAAGTCCCAAACGCTCAATATTGCCTGTCAATATTTTACAGCGAGAAGAAATAATTTCGTTAGAAACAAGCACACCGTTTTCACCCAATTTATTTTTAAGTTGGGTGCTTTTTCCGCCGGGTGCGGCACACATATCAAGTATAAACCAGTCTTTTTCAATTTCAACACATTCGGCAGGCGCCATTGCGGCAGGCTCTTGCACGTAAATAAGCCCCGCGTGGTGGTAGGGGTGGTTACCCACCTTTTCAAAATTTAAATAATAACCGTTTTCAACGTAAGGGATTTTTTCATTCCCGAAAAGGTTTAGCTTTTCTAAATCTTCCAAACTTATTTTGTCAGTATTAACCCTGAATGCTTTAACGGGCGGGTTTTGAAGCTCATTCAAATACTTTTCATAATCCGCGCCCAAAAGCGTTTTCATTCGGTTTTCATAATCAAGTGGCAGTTTTTTCATTAAATATTACCTTTTTCAATTTCTAACATACACATTGCAACAGATGAAATTGCGGCAGTTTCGGTGCGCAAAATTCGTTTACCAAGGGATATAACCTTACCGTTGGCGGCTAAAGCTTTTTCTATTTCCTTTTCTTCAAAACCGCCCTCGGGACCAATGAAAACACCTACACTTTTGGCGGTTTTAAGACCTTCAAGCGCTTCAACGGTAGCCTTCATACCGTCCTTATTTTCGTAAGGCACCAATATTAAATCAAGCGTTTTTGCAAATTCTAAAGCCTTATCAAAGCTGCAAACTGACATAATTTCGGGAATAATGTTGCGTTTGCTTTGCTTGGCAGCACTCTCACTAATGCTTTGCCAACGCGCTTGCTTCGATTTTGCCTTTTTATCATCAAGCTTAACAACACAATGCTTCATTTCAACCGGAACAACCGCAAAAACCCCAAGCTCAACCGTTTTTTGAATGATATATTCCATTTTATCGCCCTTGGGAAGACCTTGGAATAAATAAATTTTAACAGGCAGCTCGGTATCGTTATAATTTTCTTCAACAATTTCAAGTGAAACGGCATCTTCAAAAAAACCATCAATACGGCACAAATCACTCTTGCCGTCACAGCTTATAAGGCAGGTGTCACCAATGCCCATACGAAGCACGTTTTTAATATGGTTATAGTCCGCCCCGCTTATTATGTATTTTGAATTTTGTTTTGCGTTTTCCTCAGCAAAAAAATTAAACATTGCCACCCAGCCTTTAATTACAAGTTTAAATAAATTTTAACATATATTGCGGCTTTTATCAATATTTTCGTTGTTATTTAGAATTATAGTTTGTCGGGCAAGGCTTCCCCTTGAGGGGAAGCTGTCACGAAGTGACTGATGAGGTGTAATTTGCAGTGATTAAACGGTTTTCCACCTCATCCACCACTGCCGTGGTCCCCCTTCCCCTCAAGGGGAAGGCTTATAAACCCCAATTTGTTATAATTGCAATATTTATAGGTTTATGTTACAATAAAAAGGATGGGGTGATTTTATGACTACCGATATTATTATAATTGGCGGCGGTGCGGCAGGGCTTTTGTCAGCCGTTTATCTTAAAAAACAAAATCCGCGCCTTAATATACGAATTCTGGAAGCGCTTCCGCGTGTGGGTAAAAAGCTTTTGCTTACGGGTAACGGCAGGTGCAATATATCAAATAAAAAAATTGACCTTTCACGTTATCACGGAAGTGACGTTTCCTTTGCGGAATATGCGCTTAATAAATATGATTTAGGCTTTACGGCTGACTTTTTTGAAAGCATTGGAGTGCCATTTGTGTTTGAGGGCGAGAAGGCTTATCCTGCATCACTTCAAGCAGGGTCTGTTGTTGACTGCCTTCGCTTTGCGGCCGAAGAATGCGGAATTATTATTCACACCGACACAAAGGTTACAAACATTCAGACACTAAAAGACAAATACCGCATCTGGGCGGATAAAATTAGCTTTGTTTGTGACACGGTTATTGTTGCAACGGGGCTTTATTCGGGCGGTTATAAGGTTGGAAGCGACGGCAGTATGTTCGAGCTTCTTAAAAAAGCAGGCTTTAAAGCTGTTCACACCACCCCCGCAATCGTTCAGCTTAAAACCGAAAATGACATAACCAAGCAGTTAAAGGGCATAAAGGTAGATGCTAACGTTACTTTAAAGGCAGGGGAAAGGGTTATAAGGCAGGACTTTGGTGAAGTGCTGTTTTGTGATTACGGTCTTTCGGGACCGCCTGTTATGCAGCTTTCTCGCGAAGTGCCCCGCAACAATAATTCTATGGTCTTGTCCCTTGATATTATGCCTGAAATTTCATTTGATGAATTAAAGGCTAAAATTGCCAAAAGGGCTGAAAGCTTGTCACAAAGACTGCTTGAAGAATTCTTTACCGGTATGCTTCAAAAACGTGTAGGGCAGGTTATTTTAAAGCAGTGCGGCTTAAAGCTTTCCGATAAGGCGGCTGTACTTAACAATAATGATATTGACCGCATCGCAAAAATGATAAAATCGTTTAATTTTAGGGTGCTTGACACCACCGGCTTTGTTAATTCGCAGGTGACTGCGGGCGGCATTTCAACTGACGAATTTGATAATACCACAATGCAAAGCAAAAATTATGAAGGTTTTTATGCCGTTGGTGAAATACTTGATATTGACGGCGACTGCGGCGGCTTTAATTTACAATGGGCGTGGAGCAGTGCATTTTGTGCCTGTGACCACATTTTAGGGAATAAATAATGCTATTAATAAATAACGTGAATTTACCCCTTGATACCGATTTTTTGAATTTAAAATCGGTTATGGAAGGGTATTTGAAAACACCTTTAAAATCGGTACAGCTTTATAAAAAATCGGTCGATGCAAGAAAAAAGGACAGCGTACGTTTTTGTTGTTCGGTTTTGGTTGAATGCAATAACGAGCAATTGCTTTTGCGCAAAAACAAAAGTGCAAGTGTTTATAATGATAAGGAATATATAAACCCTGTTTTTAAGGGTGAAGTTAAGCACAGGCCTGTTGTTGTGGGCTTTGGCCCGGCGGGTATGTTTGCTTCTCTCGTGCTTGCGCGTGCGGGGCTTAAGCCTATTGTGCTTGAACGCGGTCGGGATGCCGATACCCGAAAAGCTGACCTTGATGCTTTTTTCAGCGGTTCACCGTTAAATCCCGAAAGCAACGTTCAGTTTGGCGAAGGCGGTGCGGGCACTTTTTCTGACGGTAAGCTTAATACTGGCATTAAAGACGTTCGTTGCCGTGCAGTGCTTAAAGCTTTTGCGCATTTTGGAGCAGGGGATAAAATTTTAATTGATGCAAAGCCGCATATCGGCACTGACGTTTTAATTGACGTTGTAAAAAATATCCGCCGCGAGATTATTTCACTTGGCGGTGAGGTGCGTTTTGGCGCAAAGCTTACTGAAATCAAGGTTAAAAACAGTGAAATTGTGTCGGTAACGGCAGGAAATGATGAAATCTTATGCGATAAAGTCATTCTTGCAACGGGTCATTCTGCACGTGACGTTTTTTCGCTTTTAAAAGAAATGGGCGTGCAAATGACACGAAAGCCCTTTTCTATGGGTGTAAGAATTGAGCATCTGCAAGAAGATATTAACCGTGCCTTGTACGGTGAATTTTATAATCACCCCGCATTATCGGCGGCCGACTATAAAATGGCGGTGCATCTTGATAACGGCAGGGGGGTATATACCTTTTGTATGTGCCCGGGTGGTGAAGTTATAAACTCATCAAGCGAGCAGGGCGGTATTGCCGTAAACGGTATGAGTAAAAGTAAGCGCGACGGTAAAAATGCCAATTCGGCCTTGCTTGTAAACGTTGACCCCGAAGATCTTGCGGGTGATGACATAATGGCAGGCTGTTATCTGCAACAAAGGGTTGAAAGGGCGGCTTATGATATTGGCGGCGGTGCTGTGCCGATAACCACAGTCGGTCAGTTTATTTATGGCCAAAAGCCTGAAATTTCAAAGGTTAAGCCAACCGTAAAACCAAAATATGTCTTTGCCGATTTCTGTGATATTTTTCCGTCATTCATAATCGACAGCTTAAAAGAAGCATTACCGCTTTTTGATAATAAAATTAAAGGATTTTGTGATGATGCGGCAGTTCTTACGGGCCCTGAAACACGAAGCTCGTCCCCTGTGAGAATAATAAGGGATGAAAATTACCATTCATTATCCCTCGGCGGCCTTTATCCATGTGGTGAAGGCGCAGGCTATGCTGGCGGTATTATGTCTGCCGCGGTTGACGGTATGCGCGTCGCCGAGCAGGTTATTAAGGATTTAGATTAATTTTGAACGGACAAACTCATTGTGTTTGTCCGTTTTTAATTTAAATTATAATATAAAGAAATACTGTTTTAAGACAAAAAAGTTCACTTGAAAAGCAGTGATGGATGCGGTAAAATATTTTTACGAAATACTTTTTTAAAAGGATGATTAATATGGCAAAACGTGTTGTTTTTTTTGGTGACTCTATAACTGATGCTTGCCGTAGGGAAGACTTATTCTGCGGTATGGGTGCAGGATATGCAACAATGGTCAACGGTGAGTTGGGCGCCGAATATCCTAACGAATATGAATTTATAAATATGGGTATCGGCGGTCATAGAGTTGTTGATTTATACGCCCGTTTAAAGAGCGATTTTTTGAATCACAAGCCCGACTATGCAAGCATTTATTGTGGTGTTAATGACAGCTGGCACGAAATTTTATATCAAAACGGCGTTAATACCAAAAAATTCGAAAAGGTTTATGGGCTTATGCTTGACGAAATTTTGGAAGAATTACCTGATATCAAGCTTATTTTGATTGCGCCCTACGTTGTTGAAGGCAGATGCACCTGCAACACCGAGGAAATGCCGGATAGATTAAAACGCTTTGAGGTTGACGTCAAAGAAAAGGCAGAAGCGGTTAAGAGAATCGGTGAAAAGTATAATTTACCGGTTATCGAGCTTCAACCGATTTTTGACGAGGCTTGTAAGGTAGCACCGCCCACCTATTGGACGACCGACGGTGTTCATCCTAAAATAGCAGGTCATACACTTATTAAAAACGCTTGGATTGAAGAATTCAAAAAGTTAATTTAATTTAAAACACAGCCGACAAGGCTGTGTTTTTTATTGGGTGAAAAATATATTAAATACCGAAAAGTTATCAAAAATAAGCTCCCACTGACTGACTGCGGGGGCAGGTGACAGGTCAGTATTTTCACAGGGAATAAAAATTAAAAAGCTATTTGTTTTTATATCAAAAAAACTGTGGCCGTTAAGATAATTTATTATTTTTCGGCAATTATTAATTTCACCTTTGCCTTTAATTATAATTCCGTTTTTTAATTCAATTTTCAAAAAGTGTGTGTTTTTTGCAAGGGTGAGCAGTAAAGCTATATAAAGCTTTTTGTTTATTATAATATTTTCATTGATATAAATTTCGAAATCAAATGATTTCGCGCTTTTTACACAGCACAGCAGATTAAAGCTTAACAGCCGCAGATTAACGCATTCTGCGAAATTACGGTGTAAATATGCTTCGGCAAGGTATATTTTTTGCAAATTGACCGAATGTCGTAGCAAAAGACCGTGTTTTAATATGGAAAGAGAATTATAAAATCTTAAATTATTAAGGTAAATTTCAAATCTATTTGGCAAATATATCAAATAAAGGCCCTCCGATACTTTTTTATTATGCCAAATTATCTAAATTTTAAAAAAATTGTTAAAAAATAAACAAACCACTTGCAATAATCACGCAAATATTGTAAAATATAAAAGTAAAAATATTAGGAGGTATATTCCAATGGTTAAAGTTGCAATTAACGGTTTCGGCCGTATCGGTCGTCTCGCATTCCGTCAGATGTTTGGCGCTGAAGGTTACGATGTAGTAGCTATCAACGACCTTACAAAGCCCTCAATGCTCGCAAATCTTCTTAAGTATGATACTGCTCAGGGCGGTTACTGCGGTTACATCGGTGAAAATCTTCACACTGTATCTGCTGATGACGAAGCAGGCACCATCACTGTTGACGGCAAGACTCTCAAAATCTATGCTGAAAAAGACGCTAAGGATCTTCCTTGGGGCGAACTCGGTGTTGACGTAGTTCTCGAATGCACCGGTTTCTACTGCTCAAAGGAAAAGAGCCAGGCTCACATCGATGCAGGTGCTAAGAAGGTTGTTATTTCTGCTCCCGCAGGCAACGATCTTCCCACCATCGTTTACAGCGTAAACGAAAACACTCTCACTAAGGAAGACAATATCATTTCTGCTGCTTCCTGCACCACAAACTGCCTTGCTCCTATGGCTAAGGCTCTTAACGATTATGCTCCTATCCTCAGCGGTATCATGAGCACAATCCACGCTTACACCGGCGACCAGATGATTCTTGACGGTCCTCACAGAAAGGGTGACCTTCGTCGTGCACGCGCAGGCGCTGCTAACATCGTTCCTAACAGCACAGGTGCTGCTAAGGCTATCGGTCTTGTAATTCCTGAACTCAACGGCAAGCTCATCGGCTCTGCTCAGCGTGTTCCCGTTCCGACCGGTTCTACCACTATCCTTACCGCTGTTGTTAAGGGTACTGACGTTACTAAGGAAGGCATCAATGCTGCTATGAAGGCTGCTGCTTCTGATTCTTTCGGCTACAACGAAGATCAGATCGTTTCTTCTGACGTTATCGGTATGCGCTACGGTTCATTGTTTGATGCTACTCAGACAATGGTATCTAAGGTTGCTGACGATCTTTATGAAGTACAGGTTGTTTCTTGGTATGACAACGAAAATAGCTACACCAGCCAGATGGTTCGCACCATTAAGTACTTCGCTGAAATCTAATTTTGGATTTTAAAATACTTTTAAAACTCCTGTCCTTCGGGCAGGAGTTTTTTGTTGTAATTTCAACATCCTTATGGTATAATTAAATAAATATGTATACTTGGTGAAAAATATGAGAATTTTAGCTGTGGGTGACGTTTGCGGCAGCATCGGTTGTGATTACGTCCGCAAGGTTTTACCCGCATTAAAGCGCAATAAAAAAATTGATTTTGTAATAATTAATGCTGAAAATTCGGCAGATGGCAACGGTGTTACACCTGCAAGCGCCGAAAGCCTTTTTAATATCGGTGCAGACGTGCTGACAGGCGGTAATCATTCCTTCAGACGTGCGGAAGTGCTTGACTATCTTGAAGAAAAGGATAATATTCTTCGCCCGCATAACTTAACTGAAGCGCCCTTCGGTAAGGGCTATTGTTTTGTTGACTGCGGAAGCTACAGTGTGGCGGTTATTAATTTAAGCGGCAGGATATACCTTGAAAAAAATGCGCCAACCTGCCCGTTTGCGGCGGTTGATGAGCTTATTGAAAAAGCCAAAGCTGACGGTGCGAAAATAATTGTTGTTGACTTTCACGCCGAAGCCACAAGCGAAAAGCGTGCTTTGGGGCTTTATCTTGACGGCAAGGTATCGGCATTTTTTGGCACACACACCCACGTTCAAACTGCGGATGAACAGGTTTTGCAAGAAGGTACGGGTTATATAACCGACCTTGGGATGACAGGCCCTGTTGATTCGGTATTGGGTGTTAAAAAGGAAATTATTATTAATCGTTTAAAGTCTAATGATATGTCAAAATTTCAGTTAGCCGACGGACAGTGCAGTCTTAACGGTTGCATTTTTGAAATTGATATAAAAACGGGTAAAACCGTTAGTGTTGAAAGAATTTCTGTTTAACGGAGCAATAAATGAAAAAACTTTTATCTATTATTCTGGCGGCTGTTATGGTGCTTGGGTTTACCGCCTGTTCCGAAAAAAAGGAGGGTGGCACCCCGCAAAAGGGTGAAGAAGTTTCAAACTCCGCGCGTGAGCATATAACCCTTTTATATTCCACGTCGGATTCGTTCAACCCTTATGAATCCATCACCGACCAGAACCGACAAATTGCAAAGCTTTTGTTTGAATCGCTGGTTATTACTGATAACGAGTTTAACACGGTTTACCGCCTTGCAAAGGACATTAAAAACGAAGGTGCAGTCTGCACGGTGACACTTAAGGACGTCAGCTTTTCGGATGGTACACCCCTTACGGCTGATGACGTAGTATATTCCTTTAATGCGGCGGTAGCGGCTAAGGGAATGTACACCGCCCGCCTTTATGAAGTCAAGTCTGCGGAAGCTCTCGACAGTAAGACGGTCATCTTTAATTTAAAAAAGACCGACCCTTATTTTATGAATCTGCTTGATTTTCCGATTTTTAAATCGGGCAGTGACAAGCTGACCGACGGTGACAGCGTTAAGCTTGTGCCGATAGGCTGCGGCAGATATATTTTTAATGATGATAAAACCGAGCTTTTGCAAAACCCGAAATATTACGGCGAGCAGGGCATTATTAAAAGAATAAGGCTTATTAACGCGCCCGATTTTGAGTCGGTGTCACATTACGTTGAAATTGGCGCGGCAGATATTTATTTTAACGACATTGCCGACGGTGAAATCGTTCGTATGAGCGGTCAAAAGCTTGATATTAACCTTAATAATCTTGTATATATCGGTGTAAATCATTCGGTTGGTGATTTATCACAGGTGTTATTGCGCCAGGCAATTTCAAGCGGCATTGACAGGGAAGCGGTTTGCGGTAATGCTTATTTTAACAATGCAATTCCGGCAAAAGGCTTTTTTACCCCTGTCTGGGAAGCCGTAAAAGCAGTTCAAAATATACAAACTTTGCCAAATTCGCAAATAACTATTGAGAATTTAGAAGAAATAGGTTATAATAGTTTAGATGGAGAAGGTGTCCGTTACAGAGGCAGGCTCAGCTTGAGATACAGTCTTCTTGTTAATAACGAAAACCGTTCACGCGTTGCCGCGGCAGAGCTTATTGCCGAACAGCTTAAATCCTTTGGTATTAAGCTTAATGTGGTGCCGGTCAGCTTTGCGGAATATCAGCGAAGACTCTTAAGCGGTGAATTTCAGTTATATCTCGGTGAAGTAAAGCTTACCGAAAATATGGATATTTCAAGTCTTGTAATCCCGGGTGCTTCTGCGGCATACGGTGTGCAAAGCACAACTGTGCCGGTTGAAGAGGGTATGACCGCCCCTGCAACCGCGGCTGACATTGTAACGGCATTTTATAAGGGTGAGGCTGAAATAACCGACGTTGTGGCGGCGCTTCAGACCGAAATGCCAATTATCCCCGTTTGCTATCGCACAGGTGTGCTGTTTTGCAAGGATGGGGTCAAAAACGTAAAGGGCGCTTCTCAAAGTGATATTTTTTTAAACATTAGCTTATATAAACTTAAATAGGAGGCATTAAAATATGATCGCTTATGAAACCAGATTAGGTAAGGTTGAAATCAGCAAGGATTATCTCGAAAAGCTCATCGGTCACGAGGTAACTTCCTGCTTTGGTGTAGTGGGAATGGTTCCCCGCAGAGTTAAGCAAAAGCTTTATAACCGTTTTTCAAAATCTGATATGGCTGATACCGGTGTTATTGTAAGTGGCAACGGTGACAGCATTTCGGTTGAAATTCATATCATTGTCACCTACGGTATTAATATCAATGCCATTGCTGTAAGCATTACCGAAAAGGTAAAGCACGTAGTTATGGATGCAACAGGTCTTGATGTTGAAAAGGTGACCGTTAAGATTGACGGTATTAAGGAATAATCCTTCCCGTAAATTAAAGGAGTGTATTAAATTTTGATTACCGGCGATATATTACGCGACGCTGTCATATCAGCTGCGAACAATTTAAGTAATAACCGCAAAGCGGTTGACGATTTAAACGTTTTCCCCGTACCGGACGGTGATACCGGTACAAATATGTCTATGACAGTCGGCAATGCCGTGCGTGAGCTTGAAAAATTAAGCGGCGCAACTGCAGGCAAGGTTGCTTCTGTCAATGCTTCTGCGCTTCTTCGCGGTGCTAGAGGTAACTCGGGCGTTATCACATCACTTTTATTCCGTGGCTTTGCCAAGGGTATTGGGAATGCTGAAACCGTTTCTGCTGAAAACTTTAAGGATGCTTTTGCAATGGGTGTTGAAGCGGCGTATAAGGCTGTTATGAAGCCCACCGAAGGTACAATTTTAACCGTTGCCCGTGTTGCCAGTGAATATGCCGCAAGGTCATATAAGGCAGGCAAGGATGAGGTAAGCGTTTTTGAAGATGCTATTGAAGGTGCAAAGGCAGCACTTGCCCAGACACCTGAATTATTACCCGCACTTAAAAAGGCAGGCGTTGTTGACGCAGGCGGTCAGGGCTTTGTTTTAATTCTTGAAGGTATGCTTTCGGTATTTAAGGACGGCGTTATCATCAAGGCTAACTCTTCAGCCGCTGTTGAAGAGGAAGAAGAGGAAGAATCTTCACGTAATGCCGCAGGTGAATTTGAAACTGAAATCACCTTCACTTATTGTACTGAATTTATTGTAAACAGGGCAGAAGAATGTGAAAAAGAACCTACCGAGCTTCGCGCATATCTTGAAACCATCGGTGACTGTGTTGTTGTGGTTGATGATGAAGAAATTATAAAGGTTCACGTTCATACTGACCACCCCGGCAATGCAATTGAAAATGCTTTGACCTTCGGTTCACTTGTTCATCTTAAGATTGAAAATATGCGCGACCAGCATGAAAAAGCAAAGCACGATGCTGAAATTGCAAAGAAAAAGCCTGTTAAAAATGCTGATCGTACCGAAACCTTTACTCCCGTTAAGCCCACAAAGCCGGTTGGTTTTGTTTCGGTTTGCGCAGGTGACGGCTTGGCTGAATTATTTAAGGATTTAGGCGTTGATACCATCGTTTCGGGCGGTCAGACAATGAACCCCAGTACCGATGATATTTTAAAGGCAGTTGAATCAACTCCTGCTGAAACCGTTTTCGTTTTGCCCAACAATAAAAACATTATTATGGCGGCTGAACAGGCTATTCCGATAAGCACCCGCAAGGTTATTGTTATCCATACAAGAACTATTCCGCAGGGTATCGGTGCAATGCTTGCTTTTGACCCCGATGCTGACGATAATGCAAACGCAATTGAAATGCAAAATGCAATTCAGCGCATCACAACAGGTCAAATTACCTTTGCCGCACGCGATGCTGATTTTGACGGCTTTAAAATTAAGCAGGGCGAATTAATGGCAATGCTTGGCGGTAAGATTAACTTTGTTGATACCGACCTTGAAAAGAGCGTTTTAAAGCTTCTTAAGAAGATGGTTAAGCCCGACAGCGAATTTATTACTGTTATTTACGGCAGTGACGTAACAAGCCGTCAGGCGGCCGAAATTGAAGCCAAAATTCAGGCAAAATTCGGTTCTAAATATGAAATTACAATGATAAACGGCGGTCAACCGATTTATTATTACATCCTTTCTGTAGAATAGGAGAAATTTTATGACAGCTTTCACTGATATTCAATATTTAAAAGGTGTCGGTGCTAAAAGGGCTGAAATTCTCAAATCAAAGGGCATCGACACAGTCGGTGCCCTTTTGCGTTTTTATCCGCGAAAATATCTTGACTGGACCAAAACTTACCCCATAAGCCGCGCGCCGTTTTTTGAAAACGTGTGTGTCAAGGCGAAAATTGTCACCCCAATTGAAGAGTTTAAAACCAAAGGCTCGGTGGTGATTTATAAATTTATAGCGGAAGACGACAGCGGGCGAATGTTTGTAAGTCTGTTTAATCAGCGCTTTTTGGCGGAAAAATTGAAAATGGACCGTGAATATTTATTTTACGGTAAGCTTGACGGCAATTTTGGCGCGCGGCAAATGAGCTCGCCTATTATAAAGCCTGCTGATTATAACGTAATAGAGCCTATTTATCCCGCAAGCCGTGATATGTCGTCATCTCAGCTTTCACGCCTTGTGAAAACTGCGGTAAATTCGCTTGAGCTTCAGGAAACCCTGCCACAGATAATTCTTGAAAGAAATAATTTGTGCAGTTTAAAATTTGCTGTTCAGAATATACATTTTCCTATGTCACCCGAAGCTTTTAAAAAGGCAAAGGAGCGTCTGGTTTTTGAAGAGCTGTTTGTTTTGCAGGTGGCGCTTTCAATAATTAAGCTTAAAAGCCACCAAAAAAGCGGTTGCATAATTAAAAATAATTCGGTTGATGCATTTAAACAAAGCTTGCCGTTTGAACTAACAAATGCGCAAAGCCGTGTTATTGATGAATGTATAAAGGATATGCGGTCGGGCAGACCTATGACGCGTCTTGTTCAGGGTGACGTGGGCAGCGGTAAAACAATGGTTGCGGCGGCCCTGTGTTCTGTTGCGGCTGAAAACGGTTATCAGTCGGCGCTTATGGCACCTACCGAAATTCTGGCCGAACAGCATTTTAAAACACTATCAAATATAAATGAATACAGCGGAATAAAATGCGGTTTGTTGACAGGTTCATTAACCGCAAAGCAAAAAGCAATGGTAAAAAAACAGCTTGCCGACGGTGAAATTGACGTTATTATAGGCACACACGCGCTTATAGTTGACGACGTTCAGTTTAACAATTTGGGACTTGTTATCACAGACGAACAGCACCGTTTTGGTGTTGCACAACGTGAAAAGCTGACAAAAAAGGGCGAAAACCCCCATACGCTTGTTATGTCGGCAACACCTATTCCGCAAACCCTAGGGCTTATTTTGTACGGTGACCTTGATATAAGCGTTATTGATGAATACCCTAAGGGCAGGCAAAAAATTGACACTTATTGTGTCGATTCTTCTTACCGCACCCGCATTTATAATTATATAAAGAAGTTTTTAAACAACGGGCAACAGGGTTATATTGTGTGTCCCCTTGTTGAAGACGGGGAGGAAAGCGGTCTTAAATCTGCTAAAGAATATTATAATGCCCTTTGCGAAAATGAATTTAAGGATTATTCGCTTGGGCTTTTGCACGGCAAAATGAATGCGAAGGATAAGGAAAAGGTTATGCGCCGTTTTGCCGAGGGTGAAATTCAGCTGCTGGTTGCCACAACAGTAATTGAAGTCGGAATTGACGTGCCAAATGCCGTTGTAATGCTTATTGAGAATGCTGACCGCTTTGGTCTTTCACAGCTGCATCAGTTAAGGGGCCGTATTGGCCGCGGCAGTAAAAAAAGTGACTGCATTTTAATCAGTGACAGTCAGAATGAGGAAACCCTTTACCGTTTAAACGTTATTAAAACCTCGTCCGACGGCTTTGAAATTGCCGATAAGGACTTTGAGCTTCGCGGTCCGGGTGACTTTCTCGGCAACCGTCAGCACGGTATTCCGCAAATGAAAATTGCCGACATTTTTGCCGATAAAGCGGTTTTATTTAAGGCAAAAAAGGAAGCCGAGCTTATTTTAGACTTTGACCCACGCCTTAAATTCCCCGAAAATAAGGAATTAAGACAAGAAGTAATTGACCTTTATAAAAGGCTTAATCAAAATTAAAACGGTGAGCAAATGCTCACCGTTTTTTACTATTTATATTTAATTTCCGTAACGGTTGTGCCGTTTAAGGTAAGGGTTACTTCTGTACCGCTTTCGGTAAAGGGAAGCATATCAGAAACAGTTACCTTTGCGGTATAAACGGCATCGTTTTCATTAAGCTTTATATAATAAACCGTGTTCCCGTCAATTACAACAGCGTTAATTTTTTCAATCGTACCGGTTATCGTTTCGGGTTTAATATCTTCGCTTACGTTTTCATCCTTAAGCTTTGAAATATAATCGTTTTGCGCGGCTTCTACACTGTTGCCGGTGCCGACAATCTGATACTGATTAACGTCAACAAAGGCATACATTTTAACAAGCCCTGCCGCATCCTTAAGTGACATAAAATATGTCGGACGGTTAGAAACGTTTAAAAGCAGGGGGAAGGTTGAGGTGTAATTCAGGTGCTGTACCTGACCTTCGGCTGATGACATTGCTGAATATTCCTCAGCACCCGGTATTGCATAAAATTTGGTTTCCTTTGTGCGAAGGTTTGTAAGCACAAAGCCCACGTTTGACTCATCACTTGTAACCGACGTCATACCTGTATACAAATAAACGTCATCATCAATTGCAAGATAATTGTACCCGTCGGTTGGCTGCAGTACACCGCGCTGGCCAAATACCGAATTCCAAAATCCCGAACGGTATTTGCCGTTATACACAAGCTGCTGTATAACCATATCCGACTCAAACACCTGGTCAACCCAAGTGGGAATGTCATTAAGTGCATAATATTTGCTTTCGCCCGTTACGGCATTTAAAAGCACGGCGCCGTTAATGTCCTGACCGTTCCACACACCGATGCGGTATTTTACGGTTGATGCCACCCAATAAGGTGTGCCGTCATCATCAATTTCAAAGGATATATCACCGAAAATTTTGGTGGGATATTTAAAGCGAAGCGCACGGTTAAGGTCGCGCATAAAATATTCACTTTCGGAATATTTAATACCCTTATCAAGTCTTACAAGGGCGGTTTCCTGCGTGGTCATATCCACCGTTATATATGCGGGAATACCTTGCTTTTGGTTGTTAAGCCACTTAATAATATCACCGTACATTAAGGGGGTGACTCTCACAGGCTTGCCGCGATAGTTAATCTGGGTGTAAATGTCCTGAATTTCAAATTGAGATACTAAATCAGACATTTCGCCCAATTTTCTTTGTGCCAGTCGTGAAGCGGTGTCGCGGTCAACAATGGGTATCTGGTCCATATTAATTTCGGCAACGTCTTCGGTAAAGTCGCCGTCTGACATTTTGATAAGGTTGTTATATGCTTTTGCATTGAAAATTTCAGCACCGATAACTGCGGCAACACCGCTTAAAACGATTATAGCAATAATTGAAATAACGGCAAATTTTATCGGCGCGCCTAAGGCACTTAAATTAAGCCGTGTTTTGGTGTCAATTTTAATCTTTTTGTTCATATTTGCCTTGATAAAATCAAACACCTGTGAAAAGGCGTTAATTACCACGCAAACGATAATTGACCAGATTATAAAGGTCCAAAATTCACGACTGCGCCAGTTTATCGGCGGCAGCATAAACCAATATGACAGGGCAATTATCACAAGCGATATAAGCCACTTTATTACATTTTTTAAAATATTGTTTTTCAAAAATACCACTCCTAAAATTTGTAAATTTAGAATAACATATTATGTAGCTAAAGTCAATTATTGCAAAAAGTAATTGCTTAATGTATAATATACATATCTTTATAGTAGGTGATGTTTTTTGTTTAAAGAAATAAGTGTAAAAGAAGTTAAAGAAAATATTGTTGATTTAATTTCAAATGAATGGATGCTCATTTCCGCAGGAGATGAAAATGGTCATAATATGATGACTGCTTCCTGGGGCTTTATGGGGGAAATGTGGGGTTACGATACTGCAGTTGCGGTTATTCGCCCCCAAAGATACACCATGCAGTTTGTCGATGGCTGTGATTATTATGCCCTTTCTTTTTACGGTGATAACAAGGATATTCACAAAATTTGCGGCAAATTAAGCGGCAGGGACGTTGATAAGACCGAAATGACAGGTTTAACACCTATTTTTGCCGATGATACAGTGTATTTTGAAGAAGCCCGACTTGTGATTATTTGCAAAAAGCAGTACGTGCAGGAAATGAAAGAAGAATGCTTTACCGATAAAGCGCCGCTTAAGTGGTATGCGGAAAAAGATTATCACAAAATGGTATTCGGAAAAATTGAAAAGGTTTTGGTTAAGGAATGAAATTATTAATTGCATCTGATATACACGGCAGTGCATATTATTGCGAGCTGCTTTTAAAGAAAATAGAGGAGGAAAAGCCCGACAAGGTGCTTATTCTCGGTGATATTTTATATCACGGGCCGCGAAATGATTTGCCAAAGGATTATGCGCCCAAAAAGGTTATTGCAATGCTTAATCCGTTAAAGGATATGCTTTTGTGCGTAAGAGGTAACTGCGATGCCGAGGTTGACCAGATGGTGCTTGATTTTCCGATAATGGCCGATTATAAAACCCTGGCACTTGATAATAAAACGCTGTTTTTAAGCCACGGTCATATTTACGGAAAGGACAATTTACCCGAAATGAAAAAGGGTGATGTTTTGCTTGGCGGTCACACACACGTGCCCGAAATTGTTGACCTGGACGGTAAAATTTATATGAACTGCGGTTCGGTATCAATTCCAAAGGAAAATTCACCGCACAGCTTTATGATATACGAAAACGATGAATTTTTGTGGAAGGACCTTGAAAACGGCAGGGTTTATAAGAATTTTAAAATTTAGTTGGAGAAATTGTATGAAAAAGCTTTCAGCACTTCTGTTGGTGCTTTTAATGTTGGTGACTGCGGTTGCCTGCAAGGGCGAAACCCAAAAAATGACCTTGAAGGATTTTGATGAATTGCTGTCACGTCAGCCAGTTGTAATTGTTGACAGTCAGCTAATTAATCAGACAGGAAACAAGGCGAACAAACGGTTTTATCCCGATTTACTTACCTGTACGGTGCAAAACCGTACCAATAAGACAATAACCGAAATGCAGGTTGCATTTGTCGGCTGGGATAAGGACGGAAATCCTGCAAAGATAAAATCTGCCAAGGATAAAAAGGGCTATGACATAAAGCTGCTTAAATACAGTGATATCACTGTTGAAAGCGGTCGTTATTACGGCAAGGGTATGGGTATTGAGCTTGAGCCCAATCATAATATAACTCGTTTCAAGGCAATTGTTGTACGCTTTAAAACCGATGATGGCAAGACCTGGGAAAACCCTTATTATAACGATTTTATGAATGCTTTTGTTAAGCAGAATTATCGCGACAGTATGATGATTATGGTTAGCGGCAAGGATGATAATTTTAAGGTTTTGTCTGAAAAAGAGCTTGAAAAAACTGTAATGGATGCCGCGGCAGTTGAAAAAAAGCTTGCTAAAATACCTGTGCAGGTGTTATCTGCCGATTACGTTGTAACGGGTGATAATAAAGACACCACACCCGACACTATAAAGGCAGTTTTTAAAAACACAGGTGACAAAGAAATTAAAAAGGTAGTGCTGTGCCTTTTGGGCTTCGACCGGAATGGCAAAGCAGTAAAGATAAGAGAAGCGGGTGACAACGGTATTGACGGTAATTTTGCTGTTTTTGTTGAATATACTACCGACGGCTTTGTAAAGGATGCCACAGCGGGTGAAAATAACGCTTATCAGGTTAATGAAGCCTGCGGTATTAAATATGTCAAGGCGGTTGTAAAGTCTTATACCGATATTGACGGTAAGGTTTATGAAAACCCTTATTTTGTTGATTATTGCCTTATTTATGAGGGCGGTGAAATTAAGGTTGAATTACCCGAAGAAGAAACCATTATTGAAGAATAAATTAAACGGAGATGCAACAGCATCTCCGTTTAATTTATACGCATATTTTATAGTTATTTTTAATTTCAATTACGCATTTTTTTGCAATTGAAATTTGCTCTGCAGAAACTTCTTCATCAAAGCCATTAAATTGGTTTTTGGTGATATCGTTGTCGGTTAAAAAACTATACCAAAGAAGGCCCAAAGCATATCTGCCAAGTCCTAAGCTTGCGTGAAAAGAGTCGCGGTGAACCTTTTCAATTCCGCTTTCCAGCAAGGCATCGAATAATTCACCTGAAGGTATAATAAAATCGGCGTCAATATCTTTGGCAGCTTTTTTATAAGATGAAATAATGTTTTTAAGCATATGTTTATAGCTTTCATAACCAAGCTCAACGTTTAGACGGAAGCTGCCTTGCTCGTAAGCCCAGGTTTCGTGAATTGCTATTTTTGCGTTGGGTGATAACTGACGTACGTATTTAATAACCTCGCTCAGATAAGGTTGATAAGTGTCATAATACGGTGACTGGTCGCTTACTTGCTGTATAGTTATAACATCCCATTCGCGATTTAAAAGCGCTTCCTTTAAAGAAACAAATTTGCCTGTATAATCACCGTTTGCTTCAAATGAATATTTGGGTTGTTCGTTAAGCATATTTTCATAATGCAACGATAGCGGACAACCTGGAATGTAAAGGTTAACGCATTCTAAAGCAACACCGTCAGAAACTGCTATTTGATGTAGGTATCGCTGTGCATCTTGCGAAAAACTGTTGCCGATTGATAAAACGTTCATAAAAACACCTCTTTCGTATTATACAGTTTTACGCTATAAAATGCAAATAAAACGCGTGGTAAATTTAAACCGCTTTATTTAAAATAGCACATAAAACCGTTATATCATCTTCGCGCTTGTCGGTGCGGCGGCGACGGGCGCACATACACAAATGCTCGGCTAAATCCTGTGCTTTGCCGTCGTGAAAGGCTTCAATTTCGGTGCGAAGCCAGTCACAGCCTTCACTTGTTGCGCCGTCTGAAAGCAAAACTATAATATCGCCCACACGGCATTTTATAAGTGCTTTGTCAAAGCTTATATCTTTTAAAATTCCTGCTGGAAGTGAGCTGCTTTCGGCCTTGCCTGTGCGACCGCTTCTTCTGAGAATTGAGGGTGCCGCACCTGCTTTATAAAGCTCGGTCATACCGGTGTATAAATCAACGCTTGCAATGTCAACCGTTGCTAACGATTCATCTGTAGATTTAAACAGCATTGATGAATTCAATATTTTAAGCGAACAGTTATAACCAAAGCCGGCTTTTATAAGCCGTGCCATAAGGCCTGAAGCCATTGCTCCGTCAACTGCGGCACGACCGCCTGTACCCATACCGTCGCTTAAAATCATAATAAAATGACCCTTGCCGTCATAAAAATACTTATAAGCATCTCCGCAAAGACTGCCGCCGTTCGCACAGTATTGCTCGGCCCCGAAATCAATTGTAATATCGGCCTTTTCGTTAAGCACCATAAAGATTTCGCCACCCACTTCACTGACTGTCGGCGGGTCGAAATCGCGTTCGCAGGCAATAGAACACAGCCGCATTATCTGTGCGCGGTTTATTACCGTGTCTGCTGTCTTTTTAAGCTTCATTTCAAGGGTCATTCGGCCGTATCTGTCAATTTTTGAACAACATTCATCAAGGTGGACATTAATGTTTTTAAGCGCCGCGGCGGCATTTTCTGCGGAACAGTTGTCAAATCTTTCCTGCATTTCAAAATCGGCCGCAAGGTCGCATAGCATACTTGAAATACCGTCAAATTGGTCTGACACAACGCTTCGCACCTCATCAATGCGGTTTTCGGCCGCAATACGGGATGCATAGTCAGTGTAATACTTAAAAACGGCGTTACCCATACGTGAATGTCTTAAGCACCGACCTTTAAATTCTTCGGTTGTGTGCGTTTCGGGGTTCAATTCACCTTGTTTTACCGCTTTTGTCATTTCCAGAATGGCATTAACGGTGTCATCGCGTTTTTTCTCCCAACAGTGAAGCCGAAGCTTACAGGCGGCGCAGGCATCCTGCTCAATGGCATTAATAACAGTGCCGAAATTGGGCGAATTAATTTTTGAAAGCTCAAGCGATACTTTGTCCACCGTTTCTGACACGTCCTTTAATGCGTTTGATGCAAGATTTAGTCTTAAAGTCAGTGATTTTTTTATTCCGTTTGGCATATATACTTTAGGGTATGCAGAAAAAATTTTGCCAAGCATTATTCCGAAATTGCGGGGAATAAACAAAAAGATAAGGCAGGCGCAAACCGCTTCAATAACGGTTAAAGCAATTAAAACTGTGTCACCTGTTGAAGCCGCGCCAATAAAAGAAAGACCCAAAACAATAAAAATTTGGGCATATTTCCCAAGGGAAGCGAATACACCTGACATTAGACCCGCAAGCGAAACCGCAACACCAATGTTGCCGGGTGTGCCGCCAAGGGCTAAGGTAAAAGCGACAGTTGTACCGCTGACCGCACCCGAAATTACCCCGCCGTATTTTGAAGCGCAAAGTATAAGCAAAAGCCCTGCTATCCGACCTATTGAAACGTTCATTACGTTAACATCGAACAGCCCCATTATAATAACGTTTATAACAATCAGCACTGCAACCAGCTCGTGTGCGGTAAGTCCTGACTGACATTTTGAAAGCGCTTTAAAGCCGCGGCTGAAAAAATATGCCCCCGCCGCTGTTAAAAGCATTTCGGTTATGATGTCAAGCGAATTACCGCCAAGTCCTTTAAAGGTTGCGGCCGACGTCATAAGTGAACACAGCCCTGCAATTAAAGTGATAAACCCGTCGTTTGAAATAAGCTTTTTATAATTGCTTAAAAGCAGCTTAATTGCGAGCACCGCGAAAAGACAAGCGGCATATTTAAAGCCGTTATTGCCTACAATAGGGAATATGTATCCCAAAAATATGCCGATAGCCGCCGCGGGGGTATAGGTAAGCGGAGCACCCGCTAAAAGGGAAATTCCAAATGGCAGAAGCCTGTCCATTACAACCGCACGGGTTGCAAAAAAGCCGCAAAGCCCCACAAAGGTGTGAAGCACTGCCGCAAATGCCATATCCTTTCCTGAAAGCTTGACCGTCTGGTCTGATATTTTTACAATATCCTTCAATTTAAATCACCGCCGTTATTTATTCAATCATCATTGTATACTGCAAGGTAAAAAAACTTTGTCAAAACCGCGGTGCAAAAAATTATATCTTTTTGTCATAAGAATGGGTATTTGCGTTTTTTGAAAAAGAATGAATAAAATAATTTGTTTTGTAAAATTTAATGTGTGTTAAAGCACGGTTTTCCTTGACTTTACGCTCAAAAAATTATATAATATATGTCTATATGACGGCTTAGGCCGATTTAAAAACAAAGGTGGTATTTTTAACATGGCGAAAACTATTAAAATTACCGAGGACGGACTTTTAAAGCTTGAAAACGAGCTTGAATATCTTAAGACAGAAGGTCGTAAGGATATTGCTGAAAAAATTAAGGTTGCGCGCGGTTACGGTGACCTTTCTGAAAACAGCGAATACGATGAGGCTAAAAACGAACAGGCTAAAATTGAAGCCAGAATTGTTGAAATTGAAGCAATTCTTAAAAACGTTGAAATTATTGAAGAGGTTAAGGGCCGCGGCAAGCCGAAGGTTGTGTCTTTGGGTGTTACCGTTAAGGCACTTGATATGGAATTTGATGAAGAATGTGAATACCGTGTTGTCGGCTCACTTGACGCTGACCCCATGAACGGTATGATTTCTGACGATTCTCCTTTAGGTAAAGCGCTTTTAGGCAAAAAGATAGATGATATTGTTATCGTCGATGCTCCCGCAGGCGAGCTTAAATTCAAGATTTTGGAAATTTTAAAATAATTTAATTTTTAATTCTTTTGGAAGTGAGAAAAATGGAACAGAACAAGCCGCAAAATCAGGCACCTGAACAGGACTTTAACGAAATCGTTAAAATCCGTCGCGAAAAGCTTGCCAATTTAAAGGAAGCAGGTAATGACCCTTTTGTTATTACCAAGTTTGATTTTAATAACGATTCTAAAAACATTAAAGATAATTTTGATTCACTTGAAGGCGCTACTGTTAAAATTGCAGGCCGTATTGTTGCCCGCAGAATTATGGGTAAGGCAAGCTTTGTCGGTCTTAAGGACACAAGCGGAAAAATTCAGCTTTACGTGCGCCGTGACGACGTTGGTGAAGACGTTTATGCCGCTTTCAAAAAGTGGGATATCGGTGATATCGTAGGTGTTGAAGGCTTTGTTTTCAAAACCCAGACAGGTGAAATTTCGGTTCACGCTCAGAGCATTAAACTTTTGTCAAAGTCGCTTTTGCCCTTGCCCGAAAAATTCCACGGTCTTACCAATAACGACCTTCGTTTCCGTCAGCGTTACGTTGACCTTATTATGAATGAAGACGTTAAGCGCAACTTTATCATTCGTTCACAGTTCATCAAGTTTATGCGTAAATATCTTGATGATATGAATTATATTGAGGTTGAAACCCCCGTACTTAACACCATTGTTGGCGGTGCGGCTGCCCGTCCATTTATTACACATCACAATACGTTGAATATTCCTATGTATATGCGTATTGCTACCGAGCTTCCCTTAAAGCGCCTTATCGTTGGCGGTATGGACAGGGTTTACGAAATTGGCCGTATTTTCAGAAACGAAGGTATGGACCCCAAGCACAACCCCGAATTTACAACTGTTGAATTATATCAGGCTTATGCTGATTTTCACGATATGATGGACATTGCCGAAGGCATTATTTCGGGTGCCGCTAAAGAAATTCACGGCACTTATGAGGTTGAATGGCTTGGCGAAAAGATTGACCTAACACCCGGCTGGCGCCGTCTTACAATGGTTGACGCCGTTAAGGAATATGCAGGCATTGATTTTGGCGCAATTACCGACAATGAAGAAGCTGTAAAGGCTGCTGAAAGCATTGGCGTTGAACTTGCCGACACTGCTGACAGAACCTGGGGTAACGCACTTTATGCTTGCTTTGACCAGCGTGTTGAAGAAAAGCTTATCCAGCCTACGTTTATTACAATGTATCCTGTTGAAGTGTCACCCCTTACCAAGGCTTCGCCCGAAGACCCCCGTCTTACCGAACGCTTTGAGTTGTTTATTTGCCACAGTGAATTAGCAAACGCTTATTCCGAGCTTAATGACCCAATAGTTCAGCGCGAACGCTTTATGAAGCAGTTAGAACTTCGTGAACGCGGTGACGACGAGGCCGAAATGCTCGATGAGGATTTCCTCACCGCTATGGAATACGGTATGCCTCCAACAGGCGGTATGGGTATCGGTATTGACCGCGCAGTAATGCTGCTTACAAATTCCGACACCATCAGGGAAGTAATCCTGTTCCCCACAATGAAACCTTTGGATTAAGAAAATGCCGTAAAATATCGGTATTATAATGTTTACCGACTTTGCAAAACTAATTTAAAAATATTTAAGTTTAATAAAAAATGGCTATGACGAATTTGTCATAGCCATTTTTATGTTTGGTGTCTTTAGACGTGGAAATAAACCCCCAGTTCTACTGGGGGAATATAAAAAGAGTAGGGCTACAATAAAAAGTGGCGAGGCGAGTGCCAAGCCACAAAGAAATATTGGAAAGAATTAAACCTCCAAGTATAATGGTAGTGGTTTGGCGACCGCATTACCAAAGTACAAGGAGGTTTTATTATGAAAGGAAACAATGAAATCAAAAGCATAGCTCACTCAAAATATAGATGTCAATATCATTTAGTTTTTGCACCAAAATACCGCAGGAAAGAAGTATACGGTAAAATAAGACAAGACATAGGAGAAATCTTAAGAAAGCTATGCAACCAAAAAGGCGTAGAAATCATTGAGGCGGAGGCATGTCCAGACCATATACATATGCTAGTAAGCATACCACCGTATATAAGTATAGCACAGTTTATAGGATATCTCAAAGGAAAAAGTAGTTTAATGATTTTCGACCGACATGCAAATCTAAAATACAAGTACGGAAGTAGGAATTTTTGGTGTAGGGGATATTATGTAGATACAGTCGGTCGAAATAAAAAAGTAATAGCTGAATATATAAGAAATCAGTTAGAAGAAGATTTTGCAGCAGAACAAATGAGTATAAAAGAATATATTGACCCGTTTACGGGTGACAAGAGAAAGCAGGCAAAAAAGACAGCCGCACGTGAGCGGCTACCCGAGATGGTAATGCGTTGCCGAACTTTCGAGGTCCCTTTTTGGACCTCGAAAGTAGACGCACCTTATAGGGGCTGTGCATACCACTAGTTTACTAGTGGTTATGATTGATTTTGCGAAATCTTCTGAAGTGAAATTAAATTAAATTTATAAAATGTTCGCGATTTTGCCCATCTATAAATTTGCTGTAAATGTTACCCGCATTTTTAATAAGTTTGCGAATATGGTCGTAGTGGCAGTTGTTTTTATACCTGCAATCGTTACAGTTTTTAGTGTCGCACTTAAGCAAATATTCATCAAACGGTGTGCCGTTTTTTAGAGCAACTTCAAGTTTTTGAACGTATTGCTTTTTATGGAACTTATTAAGCACACAAAAGATTTTTTCTTGGTCAACCTTTGAACCTTTAAGGGTTAAATATTGCTTTACACATTCGAAATATTTTTTATCTTCGTCTGAAATGGTGCTTTTGCGTGAAAGTGCAGCAAGGTTTTCAAAAACGGTTTTCATATCATTGGTTACGTAAGCGCAATAAGCAAAGGTTACGTTAATTAAAAGGTCGCAAGCCGAACCGTCTAAGGGCAGACCCGCCAAGTATTTAAAATTATTGTGGCGGCTATGAATGTTTGCAATCATCTTTTTAAACATTGATAAAACTGCAAAATCGGGTGCTGTGAATTTTTGGGGATAACGTAAAATTTTGCTTACTTCGTGACCAATGCCATATTCTTGAATGGTTTCGGTAAGCTTCATTCCGCGAGATTCGGAATAGCCGGGTACAATAACCTTATAACACGGGAAACCTAAGAAGTTGTAATTGCGAACAAGAACAGGTTTGCCGATTTCTTTATAAAGCTCGAGCATTTTTTCAAGCAGTTGCTGATTGGTAAGACCGCTGTTGTCTTTAAAATCGGTTGATTTGCGGTCACAGGTGATTTCGTCGGCAAAATAATCAGCAGCAAAGTAGCCCTTGCCGGTTTCTAATTGATTGAGTACGTTACTCGCCGAGCGCATATCGTTGACACTGCCTAAAATGACCTTATTTTGTTCGGGTGCAATGTTTTTGAGGTTGCGCGCTTGGAAAATTTCGGTCAGAGTACGTTGAATAGCAATTTCAAGTACGGGGTCAGCCGCAAAATTTACTATATAGCCGTGGGTGTTTTTATTGATTATTCTTGTGCTGATAACGGGGAAGCCGTTACCGAGCGAACAGTCGAAAATTGCAACATCAAGATCGTCAGTTTCGCGAAGACGTGCTAAAATTTTTGAAACGGTAGGGAAAGATTGAAGCACCTCTTCGGGAATTCTGGGGAAGGAAATACCTTTTGTTACTGCCGCAATGCTTGCCTTTCTTTCCATTATTTCAGAAAAAGCGTGTACCAATGCCTCGGCCTCGGAATTACCAACACAGCAGCCGTTTGCTGAATATATGTGTTCAATAAAACCTGCGGGAAGATAAACGTACTTGTCTTCAAACAAACTGTAAAACGGAATGCATAAAATTTTACCATCATCTGTGTGGGCGTACATTTCGAATTGTTTTAAAAGCGACTGACGGGTAAGACCGTCGTACGCGTTTAGGATATAATCCATCCAGTCGGCGGTTTCGTCCAATTCTTCCTTCGTGAAATATTTAGCATCGGGTGCGAAGCACTGAAGGTTAACCGATGGGTCACATTCAAAGGATTGGTATTTATAAAAGAACAACCCACTTTGTAATCTTTCAATAAATTCACCATAGGCACTTGCCCTTGCAAATTCTTTTGAAACGCCTTTGCCATTGGCACCGGGTATAATTTCGCCGGCGTTTACCCTTAAACTACAGCAATTTTCAACACCCGAATCGTTCCAGTTTTCACTAATTGTGAGACCAATATTTTTGAGAAGGTTTTGAATGGTTTCAACAGTTTTTACAGGGGACGTATCTTTGAATTTTTCGTCGATATAATTCATATGTTGTTCCTTTCCTAATTGGGTTTTGTGTGTTTTGGAAAACAAACAATATTTCAAAATAAGTATACTTTAAATAAGAAAATTTGTCAATAGAAGTGAGGAATAATTGCAAAGAGCATTTAGTGTGAAAATGTTTTAGAAATGCGTTTTTTTAATATTGAAGTTTAAATGCAAATATTCTATAATTAAACCAACAATAGCCCGAAAAGGTTGTGTAAAAATATGAGTTTTGAAATTTATAACAGTTTTTACGAAGATTATGAAAATGGCACTACTGTTCGCCCGCAAAAAACGGCTGAATTTAATTTTACCGCCGATATTAAAACGGATAAAAAATACCGTTTGTTTGTCGTTGGTGAAACGGCTATGTATTATCTTTGGAAAAATGAGCCCGACACACCGCAGCTTTACCGCCTTTTGACCGATTCGCTTGATAGTGAAAATGCAAATCAAGACGCTTTTTGCCTTGATTTATCCTGCAAAAAGGCAGAAGATTATATTAAACGTACCTATAAAAAGATTGTTTGGAAACCGATTCTTTCGTACCTTGAAATGGCTAATTTACCAACCGACTTTAAAATGGGCATTTCGGTAAAGGCCGAAATGCTTAAAATTTCAGACGGCGGATTTTTGAGAATGAGAGTGGATGTGCGTCTTAAAAAAGACGGCGTTAGCCGACACAGTATTCATAACGCACCCGATAAAACCGTTATAATTGATTTGCCTGAGGGCACTTACGATTGGCAAAAACTTGTTAAAGATATTGAAATTCCGCTTAACACCGCCCATGTAGGCGTATTTGTAGAGGGTAAAGGGTATAGCGGTAAGGTGTGGGTTGAACGCCCAGTTTTGTCGGCAATTGGCCAAAACCTTTTACCCAGCTTTGCCCCTGGTGTCGTAGGTAAAGAAAAATTTGCCTGGACAGCGCAATTTTTAAGCCGTAAGGAATGGCCCGAATTTGAGATTAAACTAAACGGAAACACCATTTTCTGCGATGAAGTTTTTGAAAGATGCCACACCTGTAGTGAATGGGAAATTGACCTGCCTAAGGAATATTTGAAGGCTGAAAACAAGCTTGAAATTAAGCTTATATCAAGCTATCACGATGCTTTGCCTTACTGCATAAAGGAACTGGGAGTTATCGAGCAGCCCGATGCAGAGATTAGCATTATAAGTAATTCAACAATAGGTGTTGCAAACGGAAAGGCTTACGTTTTGCTTCACACAAATAAGCCAAACACCGTTTTGAAAATTGAATATTTAAACGAAAACTTAAGTGGTAAGGGTGAATATACCTTTGCAGATGCGGGTTATCACGGTATTGTGCTTGACTGTAAAAATCCCTGCAGTAATGCAGAATTTAAAATTATCTGCGGTGATATGGTTATAAACGGTAAAATCGACCGCATTGTAGTTAAAGAAAACGATGACGTTATTACAGGCACGGGCGATATGGTTTATATCGGTCAGGACCTTGACTATATGATGGAATTTCTTGCGTGGTATGTTGCAAATAACGTTGGTAATTTTCTGACCATTCGCCCCGTTTACCGTTGGGCAGGCAGCCGTACGTTAAATAAGGATTGCTGGAAGCCTTTTGTTAAGGTGCTTAACGAAATGGGTATACAGTACGTGCTTATGTGTGACGGTCGTGAATTGCCGGGTATAAATGCTTTGCCCGATGATGAGCTTTTAAAGGGTGAGGGTTATCTTGGCAGACAAAACCACGAAAACGACGGTGCGATTTTTTATTGGTGGCAACGTGCGATAAACGGCAATATGCCCGAAGAGCAATGGCATGATTTGTGTCATATTGCATTTAATGAAGCACCCGAAAACACCAACGGTGAATTTAACCCCAATACATATATTCACGACGGGGAAATAATGTACCGTTATATAAATAAAAATTACCCGCGTGATGTTAAGCTTGCTGAAGAATATACCGCAAAGCAATTAAAGCTTATGACAGGTAATGAAACACGTCATACTGGTCCGTCGGTTATGTTTAAGACCTTTAAAGCTGCAGGCTATAATTGGGTCGGTGCCGAAACGATGTATTCATCTCTTGAGCCGCTTGTAGCATTCTTACGTGGCTTTTGTAAAGCAAATGATATGAAAAAATTCGGCGTTCATCACGCGCTTCAGTGGTCATCAACCCCGCTTAAGGATGAAAAGCATTATGACCGTTATCGTCTTGCGCTTTATCTTTCTTATATGCTTGGTGTTACCGATATCAACACCGAAGAAGGTCTGTGGCGAATGGAAGAATACTTCCTGCATCCGCACAGATTTAAGGATGAATGCCTAGAGCATTTAAAGCAGGAGCAGGATTTTTACCATTATATTAAAACCCACACCCGTTCGGGTAAATTTTACACTCCGTTTGCTTTTGTGAGCGGCAAGCACGACGGTATTTTAATGTTTGGTGACAATAATATGTGGGGTTGGGATAATACTCCCCAAACCTGCGCAGAAGACAGCTGGCGCGGTCTTTTAAAAACGGTTTATCCGCTGTCCCGTCCGCAGGACCCTCTTTACCGCCACGGAATAGGTGACTGGAAGGAACCGCTTGGTTATTATACGGGTACTCCCGTCGGTAATGCGGACGTTATCCCAATGGAAAGCAATTTAAACGTTTTAAGCGATTATAAGCTTTTAATTTTTGCAGGCTATAATATGTGTGAAGCTGAAGAGGCGCAAAAGCTTTATGATTTTGTAAAGCAGGGCGGTAAGGTAATTCTTACCCGCGCGCATCTTACAAATACTACCGATTATGAAAAAATTAGACAGTTTGATTTAAGCTTTGAAAATCACTCGTTTTCTTTTACAAACGGTAATGCAGAATTTGTGGAGGACACAATAAACGGTGTTTCGCTTGCGGTTTGTAAAACTGCCGCAAATGCGGATGAAGTATTGTCTGTTACCGATAGCGGATTACCGCTTGTTTGTAAGTACATAATCGGCAAAGGCGAAGTTATTTTGTTTAACACAAAGGTTTATCCCGCGCATCAGTCAATTAAAGATATGTACGAAAGTCTTGTTAAAGCCGAAATTGAAAAAGCCGCCCAAAGCGAAAGCGTGTGGTCTAAAACAGGCAACGACGTCGGCACAGCCGCTTACAAGCAGGAAGACGGCAGTATGCATATTTACTTTATTGCGGTTGACTGGTATAACGGTCGCGACGGTATAAGAAAATCCGAGCTTTTGGTAGGGGACAAGGCTTACGAAATTGAGTTGCCTTTTGGTCTTATGATAAAAGCAGTTATTAATGAAAACGTTGCTGTGTGGCCGTTAAGCGAAAACGGTGAAGTGCTTTCTGTAAATAATGGCAAGGCCACCGTTCAGGGTGACGGAATAGTTGATTTTGTTGTTGCTAAAAACGGCAAGCAAATTACCGTTACTGTAGATTTCAATAAAAAATCAGTGGTAGATATTGAGCTTTAATAGGTGTTTTATGTATAAGAAATTTGATAAGCAAATTGATGAATTGATTGCCCAAATGACACTTCGTGAAAAAATAGGTCAGTTAAATCAGCCTATCGGTCATATGAGCGAGCAAGAGCTTATAGATATGAAGGATGCGGTTCGCAAGGGCGAAGTTGGGTCAATTTTATTGGCGGAATGTGCAACGGCGGGTAATGACCCGCAGGGACGCGTAAATACTGAACTTTATAACGAGCTGCAGCGTGTTGCAGTTGAAGAAAGCCGTTTGGGCATTCCAATGATATTTGGCCTGACGTTATCCACGGTCATAGAACGGTGTATCCCATACCGCTTGCAACGGCAGCCGCTTTTAATGATGAGTTTGTCACAAAATGCTATCGTAACGTTGCCGAAGAAGCAACTGCCGACGGCATTCATTGGACCTTTTCACCTATGCTTGATTTGTGCCACGACCAGCGGTGGCATCACAAATGCGCCTCATCCGCGAATTAAAGGGTTATAAAAAGCCGTTTATAAAAGCGGGGGAAAGTGTTACCGTTCAGTTTGACGTCGGTTATGAAAGCTTAGGCTTTTATCTTGAAAACGGCGAATACACCGTTGAAACCGGTGAAATTGAAATTTACGTCGGTCAAAACTGCCTGGCTAAAGAATGCATAAGGGTAGAAATAAAATAAAAAAGCCACCCGAAAGGGTGGTTTTTTGTTGACAAATATTTAATTTTAAATGTATTTGTATTAGCATTGCATTTTGGTGAAATAAGTAGTAGAATAACAATGTATATAATCGTTTAAGGAGATGACTTTTTTGAAAAAAGCCTTATCAATTATTTTAACTTTAGCAGTTATGCTGACGGTGTTACCGTTTGGCTTGTTTTCAATGACCGCATCTGCGGCAACAACAGGTGAAACGGGGGACTGCACCTGGTCGCTTGACGGCACCACCCTTACAATTTCGGGCAATGGTGTAATGGGTGACGGTATGCGTTGGGATTACGGCATCACAACCGTTATTATTGAAGATGGTGTTACCACTATCGGCACAGCGGCTTTTCAGGGGTGCGAGGCTTTAAAAAGTGTAACTATTGGTGAAAACGTTACTTCAATTGGTGAGCAAGCATTTGTTGGTTGTATTGCCCTTACCGAGCTTACAATTCCTGCATCTGTTAAAACAATCGGCAACGTTGCATTTGACGGTTGTTCATCTCTTGCAAGCGTTAAAATACTTAACAAATCTATTATAGTCGGTCACGAAGTATTTTATAACTGCATCCGCCTTACAGATGTGTGGTATGCAGGCGATGAAGCTGACCGAACTGCCTTAAGCATTGGCTCTAACAACGATTATTTCACAAATGCAGTTTGGCATTATAACAGTAATACCTGTCTTGAACATACTTATGATGATGAAAACGATATAAATTGCAACAACTGCGGTGAATACCGTTTTGATAAATCGGGTAAAACCGGCGAAGTGAATTGGGGCGTTTATAATAATGTTCTTACAATTTATGGGGAAGGCAAAATAGGAAGTAATGAACACCCGTGGGGAACAGAAATAACAGCGGTTGTAATTGAAGAAGGCGTGACAGAAATTGGGTGGGGGAATTTTAATGAATGTGCCAAACTTGAAAGCGTAACCATTCCTGTAAGCGTAGAGAAAATTTGGGGTGATGCATTTTTGGGATGTACCGCTTTGACTGAACTGTATTTTGATGCGGCGAACTGTGATGTTAATTGGGGAGACGGAAGTTGGGATGGCGGATACGGATTTAATGTTTGTGAAAACTTAAAAAATGTATATTTTGGCGAAAATGTAAAAGTAATACCCAGCGGTTTGCTTTATGGTTGTAATAAAATTGAAAATTTAATTATTCCGGGCAATGTAATTGCCATTGGAAATAATGCTTTTAGTTATTGTGAAAATCTTAAAAGCATTACCATTGGTTCAGGCATAAAGAGTATAGGTTATAACGCGTTTGAGTATTGTTCAAGCCTTAGTAAAGTAAATATTACCGATTTGAAGGCTTGGTGTGAAATTGAAACAGAATTTGGGGAAGATTATGGATATTCACCGCTTGCAAACGGTGATATACTTTACTTAAACGGTAAGAAAGTGGAAGGTAGTATAGAAATTCCTGCAGGAACAAAAAGTATAGCCAACGGTGCTTTTAAAAATTGTTATTTTTTAGAAGAGGTCATTATTCCCGACAGCGTTGAAAGTATTGGTTATGATGCGTTTTCTTCTTGCCGTTCTTTAACTAAAATCGTTTTGCCCGAAACTATTACCGAAATACCCGATAAAGCATTTTTTGACTGCCGAAAGCTTGAAACCATTGTTATGAAGGGTAACGTAACAAGTGTTGGATATAATGCTTTTGAAAATGATTATAAGCTTAAAAACATTTATTATGCCGGCAGTGAAGAAGATTATATTTTGATGGATATTGAAGGCGGAAATACCCCGTTGTTTATGGTTGACTGGGTTTATGATTATATTGAAACGGCTGTAGTTCCTCACGAACACGTTTATGGCGACTGGGTAGTTGAAACTCCCGCAAAACCCGGTATCGCCGGCAGAAAATATCAGGAATGTGAATGCGGCGACGTTAAGACAGAAGAAATCGCAGCAATCAGACTTCCTAACTTTAAAAATGCAGCTCTTGAGCTTAAGAGCAACCTTGCATTCAACTTTAACTTCGACCCCGTGTTAATTGATTTAGGTTACACTGATTTCTATGCAGTATTTGAACTTGACGGCAAGACCACCAGAATAGATTCTTATGCACTTAATCCTTCAAATAATCTTTATGCATTCAAGTTCAGCGGTATTGCACCTAACCAAATGAACAAAACAGTTAAAGCAACCCTTTACTGCAAGTATGATGGCGTTGAATACTCCGGCTTCAGAGAATACAGCGTTGTTATGTACGCTAACAGCCAGTTGAAGAAGTTCCTTGCAGATGAAACACAAATAAAGCTTTGCACACTTCTTGTTGACCTTGTAAACTATGGTGCAGCAACACAATTGTATGTAGATGCAACTACGCCTGCTGAAGATTTAGCAAACAATTTCTTAACAGATGCAATGAAGGCATTTGCTACTACAACTATACCTGAAGTCAAGGACATTCTTAACACCAATTATACTGTAATCGATATCCCTACTGCAACTGTATCATGTGCAACACTTGTGCTTAAAGATTCAATAACAATCAGATATCGTCTCAAGTTAAACGAAGGTGTTGACGTAAATAATATCCAGGTATACCTCCAGGCAAACGGTAGAGATTGGACAATTGAAGGCGAAGCATTTGCAAACACATTTGATGGTACTTATTACTATGTAAGCTTCAGTGGTCTTAACCCCAATCATATGCGTTCAGAAGTACTTGTTACTGTAAAAGAAAATGGTGTTGCAATCAGTAACACAACTCTTTACAGTATAGAATCTTATGCAGCATCACAAGCCAACACAACTGTTGAAAATCTTCCCGAATTGCTCGTTGCAATGATGAGATATGGTGACGCTGTTGCAGCTTACGCTGGATAATAACCATTAAAAAAAGCTTCTTATAAAAACGATAAAAACCTCGATGAAATTCATCGAGGTTTTTGCCTTTTTAAATATGAAAATTGGGTTTTAAGTTGCGGCTAATTTCATAACAAGGCGAGTAGGTAATATCTTTGCAACCACACGGTAAAACTTATAAAAAATATGGTCGGCAAATACGGCCTTTTTCTTAAGGGAAGCCTTAAGTGAATGTAAGGCAACCTTTCGTGCATTGTCACGTGGCAGGGTGTCAAAGGTTTTGCTGTCGCCCTTGTTTATGCCCGCAAGAGATAAAAATTCGGTTTCCATCGGTCCAGGGCAAACGCTTAAAACGTTAATTTTGCGGTTTTTAAGCTCCTGCCTTAAGGCACGAGAAAAGCTCATAACAAAAGCCTTTGTGGAAGAATATACCGCCATTCGGCTGTTGGGGGCAAATGACGCGATAGAGCAGGTGTTTATAATTTCGCCGCTTTCCTTCATAAAGGGAAGAGTAACACTTGTCATAACGGTAAGCGCTTCACAGTTAAGCCTTATCATACCTGCGTTATCTTCTGTAGAAATATCGTAAAAATAACCCAGCTTTCCAAAGCCTGCATTGTTTATAAGAAGCTTTACTTCGGCATCTTCGGTCTTTAAAAGGTTTATATAGTTATCAATATTATCCTTATCGGTGATATCGCATTTTATTGTTCTCACCTTTTTATTTAAAAGGGTGGCAACCTCTTTAAGCTTATCTTCGCGTCTTGCCAAAAGCCAGATTTCATCAATGTCGGAACGGGTTTTATCGACTGCTTTTGCGTATTCGGTGCCTAAGCCTGATGACGCACCGGTTATAACTGCAATTTTCATATTTAACACTTCCTTTTTGTTAAGTATAACACTTAAATATACTTTTTGCAAAACATATCTGAAAATTTATTAAGCTTTTCAAAATTCATTGCGTTTATATAATGCTTTTCAAGCTCATCGTGTACCGTTTTTGCTTGTTTTAAGGTGAAATATGCGCTTTGCAGCAACTCATCAGCCGTTTTTCGGTTAAACTTTATTCGGTTTTTGCTTTGATGTAAAAGCGTACTGTCATAAAAACGACGTGAATGTATGCGGCGGTTTTGACTTTTAAAGCTTATAAAACGGTTTTCGGTGACAATTGCTAAGGATAATTCGGGTATAATTATATGGTCAATAAGCTCGGGGAAGAAGGGGTTTTTAAGGGTGATTATTTCATGGTTGTGGTTTAAAGCATATTCTCTTATATTTTTTAAAATAAAATCTGAAGCCGCAAAAAAGTTATCTTCTAAAATTATTATATTGTTATAGTTTTTGGTGACAGTTTCCGGAAAGGCAACAAAGCCTTTTGGTGTGAGAGAGCCTAAAAACCGAACGTTTTCTTTTGGTATATTGCCTTTATTGCTAAAAGCCTTTTGGCAAATCTTATTGGCAAAGCTTTCACATTTTTTAAAGCTGCAACAGGCGGCAGCAGTTTTGTAATTGTCCCACAAAATCTCGCCCGCGGCTTGTATATACCGTGAAGCAGTTTTGTGAAGAGCTTTGTTATTGTCGGTAATTTCAATAATTTCTTGCTTGTTTTTTAGGTTATCACTTTCCCAAAATTCGCCAAAGTTTAATATTTCTTCACACACCGCAGGGTAACGCGGGTCAACAGTATGCGGGGCTGTGCCGTCAAGCAGCATAATTTTGCTTTTTTCTAAAATTACCGCATCAAGGCTTTCGGGGTCGGAAGAACAGGGACAAAGAATTGCGTTTTCGCCTTTTTCTTGGGCCACAGCTGCAACCCTTTTCATAAAAGAGGATTTGCCTGTTCCCGGTCCGCCCTTTATTATGTAGGTTTTAAAATTTAAATCGGCATTGGACTGAAATTCACTCACAAAGCCGCGGCAGGAATTTGCCGCTAAAAAGAATTTTAAGTTGTTTTTTTGCATCAAAATGCCTCCAGTCAATACATTTTATTCTTTTAAAAAGGTTTTGACACAAGGGTGTTTTTATGGTATCATATACGCGAGTCGGCCAGACGGTTGCGGGCAGAAATGCCTGAGGAAAGTCCGAGCCCCACAGGGCAGAATAACGGCTAACGGCCGCCGAGGGTGACCTTAGGGAGAGTGCAACAGAGATATACCGCCGAAATTTTTCGGTAAGGGTGGAAAGGCGAGGTAAGAGCTCACCGGCTTCACGGGAACGTCGAAGTCCTGTAAACCCTATTCGGAGCAACGTAAAGTGTGGCTATACATTTGCCCGATGTGCCACGAAATACGGCTTGAGCACGGGAGCAATTCCGTGTCGAGATAGATAACCGTCCACGACAGAACTCGGCTTATCGACCGACTCATTATTATTTAAGCAGTCCCAAAGGACTGCTTTTATTTTATATTAGGTAAAAAATATCATATTGACTTAAAAAAATGTCTATTGTATCATATAATAGGTATTTTTTAATAAAATGTGAGGTTTTAAAAATGAAAAAGATTTTAGCAATTGCTTTAATGCTTGCAATGCTTTTATCGGTTGTAGGTTGTGGCAATGGTGATAATAAAACTGAAAAGATTATTGCTTCAGTTATGAAGGAAGTAAATGGTCGTCAGGTTTTGTATCACAATGATGAGCCGTATCTTTTTAACGCGGTACACTTTCGCTATGACTATCTTGTGAATTATCTTGTCGGCGCAGACCCCGATGTCGCTTTAGCTGACGGTATGCGTCTTATCAAGAAAAATGGTTATTCTACCGTTATTATTTATGTTCCTTGGGGAAAAATTTATAATGGTAAAGAATATGATCTTACCTGGTTTACTAAGCAGTTTAAGGAAGCTGAAAAGAACGATTTGAAGGTTTTAATTAACTGGTTCGGCTCTAACGTTTGCGGTTTTGGCGGTTTTAGCAGTTGGCAAACTGACCGTGAAAAATATCCTGCCCTTAAGGATGAGATTGGAAGACCTGTAACCGGTCCTTCAGGTGACGAGATTCCTGATTTTTCTAATCCGATTTTCCTTAAGGAAGAGGGCGAAGCAATTCAAAAAATTTGCGATTGGTTGGCTGAAAATGACAAGGCACACAGAACGGTTGCATTCCAAATTTGCGACGAGCCCAACAATGACGAAGGCGGCAATGGTCAATGGATGAGCCAATTTACAAATTATGCTGATTATATGGATAAAATGGGTAAAATCGTTAAGGACAGTAACTATTCAATGGTTACTTATACTGTTTTAATGGGCACGGGCTATAACGAAACAATTGAGGGATATACCTTTGACCAACGTATCAAGTATCTTGTTGATGCTCCGAATATCGATTTTGTCGGTTATTCAATTTATGCTCCCGATACTACACCTAAGTTCAAGTCACTTGAGCAGGAAGGCAATATGCCTGTATTTATCGGTCTTAATCCGTCTTCTTGGTGCACTGCGGCGCAAGCTCTTTATTCGTTGGCCAATGGCTACGGATATTGCCATTATCAGTTCGTTTGCCATAACGGTTATGACGGTGGTTATTACAGCGATAAGGGTGAAAAAGAGGGCAATACGGTTTTTGGTATCCGCGACGGTACGGAAATTCTTGTAGACAGCGAATTTGACGGACATCTTGAGGTTGACCATAAAGAAATCGTTGCGATGAATACAAGTATTTTCAAAATGGATGAGCTTATTGCTACAAATAAAGAAAAAATGATGGCGGTATTTAACAATAAAGCCAAAAACGACTTCAACGGCAAGAAAACACTTGACGGTGAAAGAATTTATATGACCTATAATAACCCCGACAAGAAATATGGTCCCGCGGGCTTTATGTTAAAGGCTGATGACGGCAATTTCTATGGTTTCGCAACACTTGATGCAACCTTTACTTTTACTAGCGATATAACTGCTACATACGGTCATTATGACGGTGACAAATGGGTAAGCGAGGGCGAAGTTGAAGTTAATAATAAATCCTTTACTGCAGTTGCAGGCAAGGCTTATCAGGTAGTGATTAAATAAAATTAAACGGTAGAGCCCATAGGCTCTACCGTTTTTGTTTTAATTATAGTTTATTTACACCTTAACCGAAACTTCACCGCTTGAAAGGTGAACTACTTCACCACTTGAAAGCTTTACAACCAAATGGCAGTTATCATCAATTTCTAAGGCGGTGCCTTGGTTTATTATCTTGCCTTGCTTTAATACCGAAACATTTTTGCCTAAAACATAATTTTTTTGGCGGTATGCGTTTAAAAATTTACGGTTTTCAAGGTTTTTATATTGATGAAATAAATTTTCAAGTAAGGTGGCACACAGCTTTTCACAAAGGTCAGGGGAGTATTCTTCAAAAACAGTGCCTGCAATATCCTTTATTTCCGCTTTAAAGCCGTTTACGGGTGGGCAGGCGTTAACTCCTATGCCAACCACAACAAAGCTGTCAGAGCCGATAAAACCGCCCTCACATAAAATGCCGCAAACCTTCTTACCGTTTAACAATACGTCATTTACCCATTTAATCTGTGTTTCTTTTTTGGCGACGGCTTCAATTGCATCGCTTACGGCTACTGCCGCCGCGGCAGTCAGAAGGGTGGTGTCAAGGTTTGCTTTCGGGCGCAGTAAAACACTCATATAAATTCCGCCGTTATCTGACTGAAATTTGCGGTCATATCTGCCGCGACCTTCGGTTTGCGAAAGCGCAATAATAACACGGCCTTCTTTTTCACCGTTTAAGGCCATTTCTTTTAAAATGGCGTTGGTTGAAGTTACACTTTCAAAGAGTGAAAGGTTTATTTCTGCGGTTTTCAAATGTGATAAAACACCATCGATAGTGAGTATTTTTTTATTCAACACAAAGCCCCCTTTAAAAAGAAATTAACCTTGACAATGGCTATTAAATTTATTATAATAAATGTTGCTTGTAAAAGCAATATTTTTATACGCAGACGTATCGAAGTGGTCATAACGGGGCTGACTCGAAATCAGTTAGGAGCAATCCTCGCGAGTTCGAATCTCGCCGTCTGCGCCAATAGACCGCAATTCTAACGAATTGCGGTCTTAATTCTGTCTATAACAGTTTCAAATATATTTTTGGAGTAGTGGAATATGAGCGAT
>JAZNOE010000043.1:0-4703 GCA_045580625.1 Acutalibacteraceae bacterium
ACCCCGTAAAGCCGGTTGGGATACACACGGTCTTCCCGTTGAATTAGAAGTTGAAAAACTTTTAGGTCTTGACGGTAAGGAACAGATTGAAGAATACGGTCTTGACCCATTTATCGGTCACTGTAAAGAAAGCGTTTGGAAATATAAAGGTATGTGGGAAGATTTCTCAAAAACCGTTGGTTTCTGGGCTGATATGGATGATCCTTACGTTACCTATGACAATAACTTTATTGAATCTGAATGGTGGGCTTTAAAGCAAATTTTCGACAAAGGTCTTTTGTATAAGGGCTTTAAAATTGTTCCCTACTGCCCCCGTTGCGGCACTCCCCTTTCTTCACACGAAGTGGCACAGGGTTATAAAAACGTTAAGGAACGTTCTGCAGTTGTGCGCTTCAAGGTTAAGGGTGAAGATGCTTACTTCCTCGCTTGGACAACCACACCATGGACACTTCCTTCAAACGTTGCGCTTTGCGTAAACCCTGATGATACTTATTGCAAGGTTAAGGCAACCGACGGCTTTATCTATTATATGGCTAAAGAGCTTTTGGATAAGGTTCTCGGCAAGCTTGCAACTGAAGACACACCCGCTTATGAAATTTTAGATGAATTTGAAGGTAAAGCGCTCGAATATACCGAATATGAGCCTTTGTTTGACTTTGTTGCACCCATTTGCGAAAAGCAGCATAAAAAGGCCTTCTATATCACCTGTGATGGTTACGTTACTATGAGCGACGGTACAGGTATTGTTCATATCGCACCCGCATTCGGTGAAGATGACTCTAAGGTTGGCAGAAAGTATGATTTACCCTTTGTTCAGCTTGTTAACGGCAAGGGTGAATTAACCGAAGAAACCCCCTATGCAGGCAAGTTTGTAAAAGACGCTGACGTGCTTGTTCTTACCGACCTCGAAAAGGCAAATCTTTTGTTTGATGCACCCAAGTTTGAACACGATTATCCCTTCTGCTGGAGATGTGACACTCCCCTTATCTACTACGCACGTGAATCCTGGTTTATCAAGATGACCGACGTTAAGGAACAGCTTATTGCTAATAACAATACTATTAACTGGATTCCCGAAAGCATTGGTAAGGGACGTTTTGGTGACTGGTTGCAAAACGTTCAGGACTGGGGTATTTCACGTAACAGATATTGGGGCACACCCCTTAATATCTGGACCTGTGAATGCGGTCATATGCACTCTATCGGCAGTATTGAAGAACTTAAGTCAATGTCCGACAACTGCCCCGATGATATTGAGCTTCACCGCCCTTATATCGATGCAGTTACCATTAAGTGTCCGCACTGCGGTAAGGAAATGCACCGTGTACCCGAAGTTATCGACTGTTGGTTTGACTCGGGCTCAATGCCGTTCGCACAGCATCATTATCCCTTTGAAAATAAGGATTTATTTGAAGCACAGTTCCCTGCCGACTTCATTTCGGAAGCAGTTGACCAGACACGTGGTTGGTTCTATTCCCTTTTGGCAATTTCAACCCTTATTTTTGATAAGGCACCCTTTAAGAATGTTATCGTTTTAGGTCACGTTCAGGATGAAAACGGTCAGAAGATGAGTAAGTCAAAGGGCAATGCAGTTGACCCGTTTGATGCTCTCGAAAGCTACGGTGCTGATGCTATTCGTTGGTATTTCTACACAAACTCTGCTCCCTGGCTTCCCAACCGCTTCCACGGTAAGGCCGTTGTTGAAGGTCAGCGCAAATTTATGGGCACACTTTGGAACACTTATGCGTTCTATGTGCTTTATGCTAATATTGATAAGTTTGACCCCACAAAGTATGATATTAACGACTGCAAGCTAACCGTTATGGATAAATGGCTTTTATCAAAGCTTAATTCAATGGTTAAGGCAGTTGATAATAACCTTGCAAATTACCGCATTCCCGAAGCCGCACGCGCTTTGCAGGAATTTGTGGACGAAATGAGTAACTGGTACGTTCGCCGTGGTCGTGAGCGTTATTGGGTACAGGGTATGACCGACGATAAGCTCGCCGCTTATATGACCCTTTACACCGCACTTGTTACCACTGCAAAGACTGCCGCACCGATGATTCCGTTTATGGCCGAAAACATTTATCAGAACATTGTGCGCAGCATTGATGAAAATGCACCCGAAAGCATTCACCTATGCGACTTCCCCGTTATCAATGAAGCACTTATTGATGAAAAGCTTGAAGAACAGATGGAAAAGGTTCTCGAAATTGTTGTTCTCGGCCGTGCCGCACGTAACGGCTCATCCAGAAAGAACCGTCAACCCTTAAACGTTATGTACGTTAAGCTTGACGGCGAATTAGAAGCAACATATACCGACATTATTAAGGAAGAGCTTAATATCAAAAAGGTTGACTTTACCGACGTTGTTGATAACTTCGTTACCTATACCTTTAAGCCACAGCTTAAGACCTTAGGTCCGAAGTACGGTAAGCAACTTAATGAAATCCGTCAATATCTTACCGAAATTGACGGCAATGCCGCCAAGAAAGAGCTTGACGAAAAGGGCAGCTTAACCCTTAAGCTCGCAAGCGGTGACATCACGGTTGAGCCTGACGATTTGCTTATTGATGCCGCACAAAAAGAAGGCTTCTATACCCTTAGTGACCGTGGCATTACCGTTGCGCTTGATACCGTTTTAACACAAGACCTTATTGATGAAGGCTACATTCGTGAGCTTGTAAGTAAGATTCAGACAATGCGTAAGGAAGCAGGCTTCAACGTTGTTGACCATATTGCTATCACCTTAAACGGCAGTGAAACTGTTTGCAATATTGCAACTGCAAAATCTGCTGACATTGTCGGCGACACCTTGGCAGACAGTCTTACCGTTACCGAGCCCGACGGCTTTGTTAAGGAATGGGATATCAACGGCGAAACCGTTAATATCGGTGTTAAGAAGATTTAATTAAACTAAAAAGGACTTGAAGATTAATCTTCAAGTCCTTTAATCATTTTTTTGGATATCTATCCTTACAATCGGTTTCGCCTAACAAATAATCTATACTCGTATTATAAAACCTTGATAGTTTAATTAAAATAGTTGTGGGAATATCATTTTCGCCAGTTTCATATTTAGAATATCCTGTTTGCGACATTCCAAGCATTTCAGCAACCGCAGTTTGATTAAGGTCTTTATCTTCTCTCAAATCACGAATTCTATTATACATAATTAACCTCCGACTAAACTTATATTAATAATATTAGTTTAATCTGATTTAGATTATTGATTTTTAATCTGAAATAGGTTAAAATGTTTTGTGGGAGATGATTTTATGTTTATCAAAAGAGAAAATTCCTGCCCTTGTGCATATTGTAAATATTATAAACCATATAAAAATGAAGAAAAATTTCTTCCGTTTAGAAATGGAATTTGCCAAAAACACAATATATTACGTAACGTCAATGACAATCTGTGTGAAGATTTTATTTTAATGTCAGGTGTTCATACTAATAAATGGTTTCCAAATAACAACACTCCCGAAGATTAATCTTCGGGAGTGAATTTTATATCACCTTATCAAATATAAGAAAAATTACGGGAATGGTTATAATTGCCAGAACGTGTGATATCAGCGCCATACCCGATGCCATTGTAGTATCACGGCCATAAGCGGCAGGGATAACAATTGTGTTAAGTCCAAGCGGCATAGCTAAGGATGCCACAGCACATATTGCGAAGGTTTTAGACATCGGCACAAGCATTATAAAACCGATAAACAACAGCGGATACACAATAAGTCTTAAAAAGCTTACCGCATAAATGCTTTTAATTTTCAAAACCTTTTTAATGTTAATTTTGGCAATTGTCATACCGGTAAGCAGCATTGCAACGGGTGACATACAACCCGACGTAGCCGTTATTGCCGAATCAACAAAAGCAGGCATTGGGATTTTAAAAATACCGATAAGCATACCGATTAGCATACACACAAACATTGGGTTAAGAAAGCTTTTAAGTCGGTCCTTTATCCCCTTTTTATCAGAATCACCAATTAAAAGCGATGGTGCGCCCCAGACGTAAATTAAAGTCCACAAAACAAGTGTGAAAACGATATATTCCAGAAAAATGTCGGGAAAAAGCGTGCTTACAACTGCATTGCCCATAAAACTGAAGTTTGAAAAACAAAGCCCGTAAAGATAAATATTTTGAATATATTTACCCTTTGCAATAAGCCTTACCGCAAGCATTGAAACGGCAATAACAACAATTTCAAGCACAAGACCGCCCAAAATCAGTTTCCATGAGGTTGCAAGCTTTTCGGTGGTAAAATTGCTGATAAAGGTGCCCAGCACAAGAGCAGGTATAAAAACATAGTTTTCAAGCTTTGAAAGAATACCTGCCGCATTGTCAGAAATCAATTTAAGCCTTGATAAAACATAACCGATTATTATAAATGTGAATAAGAACGCCATTTGATTAAGGGTTGCTAAAAATAAAGCCATTGAATAATCCTTCTTTTGTTTAATGCCTAAATATTATATGCCAACTTCGCAATTTAATCAATAGACATTGTATATAAAAATTATATTATATAAAACACATTTTATATTTCAAATTATAGTTTATCGGGGAGTTAAATTGATTGCATTTTTGGCTCCCTCTGGGAGGGAGCTGGATTTTTGCGTAGCAAAAAGACTGAGGGAGAGCGCATATAAACGCATTCTCCTTCCGTCAAAACCTTCGGTTTTGCCAC
>JAZNOE010000044.1:0-16257 GCA_045580625.1 Acutalibacteraceae bacterium
GTCCCGGCGCTGCCCGCGCCTATCGCCTCGCTTTGCTCGTTGCCGCGCCTACCAAACAGTCCACCGGACTGTTTGTCTTAACGGCTTGTTCGAATCCCTCTTAAAATATAGGAATAACAAAAAGCACTAACCTTGCGGTTAGTGCTTTTTATTATTGGCGCAGAGAGAGGGATTTTGTCCCGGCGCTGCCCGCGCCTATCGCCTCGCTTTGCTCGTTGCCGCGCCTACCAAACAGTCCACCGGACTGTTTGTCTTAACGGCTTGTTCGAATCCCTCTTAAAATATAGGAATAACGAAAAGCACCAACCTTGAGGTTAGTGCTTTCTGTTATTGGCGCAGAGAGAGGGATTCGAACCCTCGAACGGGTATTAGCCGTTACACGATTTCCAATCGTGCGCCTTAGGCCAGCTCAGCCATCTCTGCGTACATTTTATGAATGCCATAATAGTATAACAAAAAGATATTGAAAAATCAAGCAAAAAATTAAATCTTGTATAAAAAAGGTAAATATGATATAGTAGTTATACTAATCCTGAGGAGGTTATTATGGAGAGAGAAAAGCTTTCAAGCCGTTTAGGCTTCATCTTGCTCAGTGCCGGTTGTGCTATCGGTATTGGCAACGTATGGAAATTTCCGTATATGGTAGCGCAAAACGGCGGCGCAATTTTTGTACTTATTTACTTGTTTTTCCTTATTGTTATGGGTATTCCTGTTATGACAATGGAATTTGCCCTTGGCCGTGCTTCACAGAAAAGCCCTGCCGCAATGTACAAGCAGTTAGAGCCTAAGGGTTCAAAATGGCATTGGCACGGCTATCTGGCTTTCGGCGGTAACTATATGTTAATGATGTTCTACACCACCGTTACAGGCTGGATGATGAATTACTTTGTTAAAATGGCAAAGGGCGATTTTGTCGGTCTTGACACAAACGGTATCGGAAACGTCTTTAACGATATGGCCGCCAGTCCGCTTGAATCGGTGCTGTTTATGGCTATTGCCGTAATTATAGGTATTGGTGTTTGTGCTTTAGGTGTTAACAAGGGTGTTGAAAAGGTGAGCAAATATTTGATGCTGGTGCTTCTTGCAATTATGGTGGTGCTTGCTATTAACAGCTGTTTCCTTGAAGGCGGCAGCGAAGGTCTTAAATTTTATTTGTTGCCCAATTGGAAGAAGTTTATTTCCGCAAACCCCGGTTCGGTAATTGTTGGTGCTATGACACAATCCTTCTTTACGTTATCACTTGGTGTTGGCTCAATGGCAATTTTCGGCAGCTATCTTGATAAAAAGCGTTCACTTATGGGCGAAGCAATAAACGTTGCTTGCCTTGACACTTTTGTGGCATTTACGTCAGGTCTTATTATTTTCCCCGCCGCATTTGCTAACAATATTAAGGTTGAGGGTGTTTACGGACCACCGCTTATTTTTAATACACTTCCTGCTATTTTTAATAAGCTGCCTTTAGGTAGACTTTGGGGCGCACTTTTCTTTGTGTTTATGTCCTTTGCGGCTCTTTCAACCGTTATTGCAGTATTTGAAAACATTATTGCTTGCAGTATGGATATGTTTAAATGGAGCCGTAAAAAAGCTTGCCTTATTAACGGCATTGGCTTGTTTGTGCTTTCTATACCCTGTGCGCTTGGTACTAATTTATGGTCTGCAATTAAGCCGTTTGGTGGTAGCAGTGCAATTCTTGATTTGGAAGACTTCATTGTAAGCAACGTTTTACTTCCTGTTGGTACAATTATATTTATCATATTCTGCACCTGGAAGTTTGGCTGGGGCTGGAAAAACTTTAAGGAAGAAGCCAATACCGGAAAGGGCTTTAAGGTACATAATTGGATGCGTATTTATATGCAGTTCATTTTGCCGATTTTTGTTATAGTAATTTTTCTTTACGGCATTTTGACCTTTAAATATTCCGGAGATAAAACCGGTATTGATTTAATTATCGGTTTGTTTAAATAACCATAAAAAATGCGGGGTGCAAGCCCCGCATTTTGTTTTTTCTTGTCTAAAAAGCGGCTTTGTGGTATAATCACATCAAAGGGGTTTGATTTATGAAAACTAAAGTTAAGGTTAAAACTTATGCTGAAGCGCTGTCCCGTGTGGAGCAAAAACACCAAAAACCGATAAAGCCGTTTTTTGTGATGCAAACGCTTATCAGAGTGTTGTCTTTTTTTACACTTTTACCGCGCGGTTTTAAATATACAAAAAAGAATATGGATAAGGTTTCAAAAAAGGAACCGTGTCTTTACCTTATGAACCATTCGGCCTTTGTTGATTTGCAAATTGCGTCAACAATTCTGTGGCCTAAAAGATATAGCATTATTATGACGTCTGATGGGTTTGTGGGCAAAAATTTTCTTATGAAAAGCATTGGCTGCATACCCACACAAAAGTTTGTAAGTGACAGCGTGCTTGTGCGCGATATTTTTCACACAGTTAAAAAGAATAATATGTCGGTTTTACTTTATCCCGAAGCAAGCTACAGCTTTGACGGTACGGCAACCACCCTGCCCGAAAGTCTTGGCAAGCTTGTTAAAAAGCTTGGCATACCCGTTGTGACCATTATTACTGAAGGTGCATTTGCACATCAGCCGCTTTATAACAACCTTAAAAAGCGCAAGGTAAAAATTTCGGCTGAAATGGAATGTATTTTAACGAGTGAGCAAATCAATGAATTACCCTTTGAAGAAATCAACAGAATAATCGGTGAAAAGTTTAAGTTTGACAACTTCCGTTGGCAGCAGGAAAATAAAATTGAAATTTGCGAAAAATCTCGTGCCGATTATCTGCACCGCGTTTTATATAAATGTCCGCATTGCTCTGCCGAAGGTGAAACAATAGGTGAGGGTACAACTCTTACTTGTAAAGCCTGCGGCAAGGTGTGGGAGCTCGACACGCTTGGCTTTATGAAAGCCAAAAACGGAAAAACCGAATTTGACCACATTCCCGACTGGTACAATTTTGAAAGACAAAAGGTTCGAAAAGAACTGCTTGACGGTAGTTATAACCTCGATTGTGAGGTTGACATTTACGTGCTGACCGATATGAAAGCAATTTACAACGTCGGTAGCGGCAGACTTATGCATAATAATAACGGCTTTACCCTGACGGGGTGCGACGGTGAAATCAATTATACACAGGCGCCTGAATTGTCTTACAGCCTTTATTCAGACTATTATTGGTATGAGATAGGCGATATGGTTTGCATCGGCAACGGTAGGGTGCTTTATTATTGCTTCCCTAAGGATAAATCGGTAAGTGTTGCAAAGGTGCGGCTTGCCGCTGAAGAGCTTTATAAAATTGTGATGGATAAATAAGATTTAATATAGCAAAAGCCTTCCCAAAAGGGAAGGCTTTGATGTTTTTATACATTGTGTAATATATGTTGAAAACTTTGTCGAATTATGGTATTATTTGTCGGTAAATAATTCCCCCGAAATAGAGTTAAAGGCAAAAATAATTAAAGATAAAAACATAAAGGTTGCCGCTACAATATAAAACGGCAAATAATATCTTCCTGCAATAAGTGTTATAACCGAAATTATAAGACAGCTTATTGACATATATTTTAAAAGCTTTGTGTTTTTGGCTTTGTCAAAATTCTTTTGTTCAATGTTTTTAAGCAGTTGTCTTAAAGCAAGCAAAACAATCGCGGTGAAGGGCGCGCAGGGGTAACAGGTCACCATCATTGTGGTGGCAAGGCTTTCATTTCGTTGTGCTATCTGAACATACCACGTTACAAGCCAGGGCAGCATTATCGCAAAGCCGATAAGCACCGCCAAAAATACCGTGGTAAGAATTATTGAAAATCTGATCGGGTTAATTTTTTTCATGGCTAAACCTCCTGTCCAGATTATTATACTATAAAATTTTTAATTTGTAAATGATGAATGAGGTGATTGGAATTATAAATTTTTTAAAGCAAAGGCCAATGCTCTTTCTTGCAATTATGTCGGCAATAGCCGTTTTGATGGTTTATTATTCCTTTTTCACCGCTGTCATATTTTCCGCTTTGTGTATAATTTTAATGTTTGTTTTAAATTATAATAAGCAAAGCGGTGTTTTAATTTTTTGCGCAAGTTTTTTGCTTTTAACAATGCTTTCGGCTGCATATACGCTTAATAACGTTGACCGTTGCGAAAGGCTTGACTGTATGACCGTTTCGGGTGAATTTGTTGTTGTTTCGGCTTCTGAAAACAAGTCTGCAAATCGTCTTTGTGAAATTGAGGTTATTGAATGTGACCACCTTAAAAAGGGTGACAAGCTGCAAGCGTTTTATACTGGACCTGAAATTAAAATGGGTCAGTCTTTCCGTGCAAAGGCGGCTTTAAGAAAAATTGAAGGTGAAGTGTCGGTCAGAAGCTTTCATTCTATTGGGGTATATCTGTTTGCAGATTTATCCGATATTGTTTTGACAAATAATGATGATTTTATTTTAAGCGGCATTAATAAAATGCGTACCTTTATTAAAAATGAAATATTCAAATTTTACGGCAGGCAAGAAGCCGCCACAATGCTTGCGCTTTTAACGGGCGACCGCACATATTTTAGCGACGTCTTTTACAGCAACATAAAAGGCGCAGGTGTTATGCACGTAATGGTGGTTTCGGGTATGCATTTGTCAATTATTGTGTCCTTCGCGCTTTATTTTGTAAATAAGTTTATGTATAACCGTTATTTAAAAAGCATTGCAATTTTTCTTACCGTGCTGGCAGTGTCGGCATTGTGCGGCTTTACAATGTCCATTCAACGCGCGGGCTTTACGTATATTTTTATAGCTTTGGCGCTTATAATCGGTCGTCAGTATAACAGCGAAAACAGTCTTGGCGCGGCAATAAGCGTTATTTTGCTTATAAATCCGTTAGCGGTTTTCAGCGTTGCGCTTCAGCTGTCAACCCTTTCAACCTTTGGTATTTTGTCGGTGGCACTGCCGATTACCGAATTTTTAAAAGAAAAGGAAATAATTAAAAGTAAATCGATTTTATCGTTAGTGTCAGCAGTGCTTATTACACTTTCGGCGCTGCTTTTAACCCTGCCTGTCACCATTTCGGTGTTTGGCTATGTTTCAAATATGTCGCTTGTGACCAATTTGCTTATATCCCTTGCGGTGACATTAGCGCTTTATTTGTGCCTTTTGGGGTTTATTCTGTTTCCGCTTCGCGGGGCTATATTTTATCTTTCTTCGCTTGTGGTGAAATATATAAACTTTGTTATAAATTATTTCGGCAGTGCCGAATTTGCCGTTACGAACTTACCTGAATGGGTAGCATATTTGTCGGCTGTGGTTATAATTTTAATTTTGTTTATATTACTCGCTTGTGCAAAGCGCAATAATGTGTTAAAATTAAAAAGTATTCTTGTTAAAAAGATTTCGGAAGGCGGTGGAAAACTGAAATGGCCATTTTCTTTGAGGAAGCGTTAAAAAAGGCACTTAAAACCGGGGATAAAAATGTTTTTGTTCTTTTGGGCGAGGATGGATATTTAAAAAAGCTTTACGTTGATAAAATATCAAAGCCTGTCGCTTCAAAGGACGACGTGTTTAATTATCAACGCTTTGAGGCCGACTCCTCCTTACAGGAGGTATACGATGCGGTGCAGCAGTTCCCGATGATGAACGACAAAAAGGTGGTTATATTAAGGGATTTTGATTTTTCCGCCTGCAATTCGGACGATTTTAATAAGCTTACAGCCCTTATTTGTGACGTGCCCGAAACTACCGTTTTTGTTTTGTGGTTTGATGCGCTTGAAATTGAGCTTAAGAAAAACGCAAAGCTTGATAAAATTATAAAAGCCTGTGACAGCGCAAAGGGTATGGCGGTAAATCTTTCCCACCGCAAGGGACCCGAGCTTGAAAAAATGCTTATTGACGGCGCGTTAAAGCGCGGCTGTAAAATGGAAAACAGCGCCGCAAAATTTTTGATTGAAAATTCGGGTGATGATATCAACACCCTTCATAACGAGCTTGAAAAGCTTTGCGCTTACGTTCAGGGTGAGGTAATCACTAAAGAAACCGTGTCGAATGTTTCGGCAAGAACGGTTGAATCTGATATTTATGCTTTAGCAGATAAAATCTTAAAATGCGAGCTACAGTCGGCTTTTGCTATTTTAGATGACCTTTTCTTTATGCGGGTTGAGCCTATCATAATTTTAAGCACAATATCTTCGGTTTACGTTGATATGCACCGTGTGATGGTTGGCAGAAGCAAAAATTTATCTAACGAAAAAATCGGTGAAGATTTTGCTTACGGCAACCGTGCCTTTTTGCTTAAAAATGCGGCCTTTAACCTTAAAAGGTTTGATTTTAACAAGCTTCAGCTAAGCTTTAAGGCTTTGGTAAATGCCGATGCTATGCTTAAATCCTTCAGCGGTGACGGCCGCGTGGTGCTTGAAAAGCTTATTGTTGAGCTTTCCTATATTGCGGTAAAGGGTGAAAGCGTTGATTAAGCTTAAAATGCCCATAATTGTTGAGGGCAAATACGACAAAATCACCCTTGAAAACGTGGTGGACACCTTGATTATTTCTACCGACGGTTTTCGTATTTTTAAAAATAAAGAGATGTGTCAGCTTATCCGTACCCTTGCCAAAACAAAGGGTATAATAATTATGACTGACAGTGACGGCGCGGGTCAGGTTATTCGCAATCATATTAAAAATATTGCATCCGACGGCAAGGTTATAAACGTATACGTGCCGCAGCTTAAGGGTAAGGAAAAGCGCAAAAGCGCCCCATCTAAAGAAGGTTATTTGGGGGTTGAAGGAATTTCTAAGGAAATTTTAACCGAAACGCTTTTGAAATTCGGTATAACCGAAGAATCCACCGTGTTAAGCAGTGACAAGCTTACAAAGGCGGATTTTTATGACCTTTCACTTTCGGGCAGTGCCGACAGCGCGCAAAATCGTCAAAGGGTAATTTCGGCACTTAATTTACCTAAAACACTTTCTTCAAATGCACTTTTGGACGTTGTAAATACACTCTACACGCCCGAAGAATTTATATCCCTTGTGCGCGAAACGCTTAATTTATAAAATGTCAAAAAAATATATTTTATTATTTTTGGTTTTGTGGTATAATACCACTATGTTTTTTATTTTTTGGGGGCAGAAAAATGCAAAAAATCGGGTTTGATAATTCTGAATATATTAAGCTTCAGTCGCAGGAAATCCGCGACAGAATTGCCAGCTTTGGTGACAAGCTTTATCTTGAATTCGGCGGAAAGCTGTTTGATGACTTTCACGCCGCCCGTGTTTTGCCCGGTTTTCAGCCCGATGCCAAGGTCAGAATGTTGCTTGAACTCAAAGACGATGCTGAGGTTGTAATCGTTATCAATGCCGATGCAATTGAAAAAAACAAGCGCCGCGGTGACTTGGGTATCACCTATGACCTTGAAACTCTTCGCCTTATAGATGCCTTCCGCCGTATCGGGCTTTACGTTGGCAGTGTTGTTATTACCTGCTATGCCGGTCAGCATTCGGCAGAAGCCTTTGAAAAGCGCCTTAACGCGTTGGGTGTTAAAACCTACAGGCATTATTCCATTCCCGATTACCCCGCAAATATTCCTTTTATCGTAAGTGATGACGGCTTCGGTAAAAATGATTATATTGAAACCCAAAGAAAGCTGGTTGTGGTTACCGCCCCCGGTCCCGGAAGCGGTAAAATGTCGGCTTGTCTTTCACAACTTTATCACGAAAACAAGCGCGGTATAAAAGCGGGCTATGCCAAGTTTGAAACCTTCCCCGTGTGGAATTTACCCTTAAAGCACCCCGTAAATGCGGCTTATGAAGCGGCTACTGCCGACCTTAACGACGTTAATATGATTGACCCCTTCCATCTTGATGCATATCAGAAAATGGCGGTGAACTATAACCGTGATATTGAAATTTTCCCCGTTTTGAATGCAATTCTTGAAACCATTATGGGTCAGTCACCATATAAAAGTCCTACTGATATGGGTGTTAATATGGCAGGCTTTGCCATTACAGATGACGATGCTGTCTGTTCCGCCGCCAAGCAGGAAATTATTCGCCGTTATTATGCGGCGCTTGTAAACGTTACCCAGGGTATGAGTGATATGTCGGCCGCAACAAAAATTGAATTTTTAATGAAGCAGGTCGGTGTTACCATTGCTGACCGTCCTGTAGCCGGAGTCGCTTTAAGCAAAGCAGAGAAAACGGGTATGCCCGCCGTTGCACTTGAGCTCCCTAACGGTAAAATTGTTACCGGTAAAACCTCAAGCCTTTTGGGTGCATCATCAGCATTGCTGCTTAACTGCCTTAAAGAGCTTGCGGGCATTCCTGACGATATTAATTTAATTTCTTCCACCATTATAGAGCCTGTGCAAAAGCTTAAGACCGAAATTATGGGCAACCACAACCCCCGTTTGCACACCGACGAAATTTTAGAAGCACTTTCAATTTGTGCGGTTACAAGTGACGTGGCTAAAATTGCGTTAAAGCAAGCGCATAAGCTTAAGGGCTGTGAAGCGCATTCCTCGGTTATACTTTCACGTGTCGATGAAGATGTTTTCCGTAAGCTTGGGGTAAATATTACGTTCGAGCCTAAGTATCAGACAAAAAAATTATATCATGACTAAAAAGTTGCCCGTTTTTGCGAAAACGGGCTTTTGTTATGTCGTTTAATGTGTCGATTTTTGTGTATTTTTCACAAAAAATGTAAAAAACTTTTTCTTATAATTTCGGATTTTTAACAAAAAATACTTGAAAATATTGCGTTTTACTTGTATAATTAAATAGGAATTTTCTGCCTTTGATGTAATCAAGGGTAAATTTAAGGAATGGAAGTGTTACCATTGAAAAGTAAAAAATGTGTAGCCATGCTTCTGGCCGGCGGTCAGGGCAGCAGATTGGGTGTACTTACCGGTAAAATTGCAAAACCGGCTGTACCTTACGGCGGCAAGTACAGAATTATTGACTTCCCGCTTTCTAACTGCACAAACTCGGGTATTGACACTGTCGGTATTCTGACACAGTACAAACCGCTTGAGCTTAACGATTACGTTGGTTCGGGTAAAGCGTGGGATTTAGACCGTCTTGACGGCGGTGTACATATTCTGCCCCCTTATCAGGGTCAGCAGGGCGGCGACTGGTATAAGGGCACCGCAAATGCTATTTATCAGAATTTGTCATTTATTGAACGCTATAACCCTGAATACGTTTTGATTTTGTCGGGCGATCATATTTATAAGATGGATTATTCTGATATGCTTAATCAGCACGTTGAAAGCGGCGCGGGTTGTACAATTGCAGTTTTGGACGTATCCTTGGAAGAAGCAAGCCGTTTCGGTATTATGAATACTAATCCCGACGGCACAATTTATGAATTTGAAGAAAAGCCAAAGCAGCCTAAAAGCACTCTGGCTTCAATGGGTATTTATATCTTCAGCTGGGAAAAGCTTCGTTATTATCTTACCGAAGATGAAAAGGACCCCAATTCTTCGAACGACTTTGGTAAAAACATTATTCCTGCAATGCTTAATGCAGGCGAGCTTCTCAAGGTTTACCGCTTTAACGATTATTGGAAGGACGTTGGTACGGTTGATTCCTTGTGGGATGCCAACCTTGACCTTTTAAATCCCAACCTTAATCTTGACCTTGCTGATAAGAATTGGAAGATTTATTCCAAGACAACCGGTACCTCACCGCAGTATATTTCAGACACCGCTAAGGTTGAAAATTCACTTATTACCGACGGCTGTGAAATTTACGGTGACGTTGATTATTCTATCCTTTTCAAGGACGTTACAGTTGAAGAAGGCGCAACGGTTGATTATTCACTCGTTATGCCGGGTGCGGTAATCAAGAAGGGCGCAAAGGTGCGCTATGCAATTATTGCAGAAAACGTTGTTGTTGAAGAAGGCGCAACCGTTGGCGGTGACCCCGCAGTGGTTGGTAACGAAAATTGGGGCATTACCGTTATCGGTGACAACCTTACCGTTGGCAAAAACGCTGATGTTTCGGCAAACAAAATGATAACTGAAAATGTAGCGGAGGGTGAGAAAATATGAGAACATCATTAGTTGCAGGCATCATCTTTGCAAATGCAGAAGACAGCATGCTTAAAAAGTTAACCTCTAACCGTTCAATGGCATCGGTTCCCTTCGGTGCAAGATACCGCATTGTTGACTTTGCACTTTCTAATCTTGTAAATGCAGGTGTTTCTTCAGTTGGTATCATCACTAAAGAAAATTACCGTTCACTTATGGACCACGTCGGCAATGGCGTTGCGTGGGATTTAGACCGTAAAAACGGCGGTTTATACATTCTTCCGCCTTATTCAACCCGCGGCGTCAGAAAATATACCGACACTATCGACGCACTTTACGGTGCGATGGATTATTTAAACCGTTGCGGCAGTGAATATATTGCTTTGTGCGATTCTTATGCACTTGCCAATATTGATATTACCGCCGCTGTTAAGGCGCACATCGCTAAAGGCGCCGACATCACCGTTGTTTATCACAAGGGTCAGTTGCCCGAAGCTGCAGGCAAAAAGCTTGTTCTGGATATTGCCGACGACGGCCGCATTAACAAGATGGCACAGGCCGAAGCAGGGGACGAAGCCGCCTACAGTATGGGCGTAAGCATTATTAAGCGCGATTTGTTTATTAAAATCGTTAAGGACGCTTATGATGCTGAAATTGAAAATTATGAAAAAGACGTTTTACCTAAAGCACTCAGTTCGTTGAAGGTTTACGGCTTTGAGCATAAGGGCTTTGTTGCCGTGCTTGATAATACACATACCTATTATCAGGCATCAATGGCGCTTCTTGATAAGGAGGTAAGAAAAGAACTTTTCAATAAAGAACGTCCTATCCTTACCAAGACACGTGATGATATGCCCACACGCTATGGCATTGATGCAAAGGCTAACAATTCGCTTATCGCTGACGGTTGTATAATTGAAGGCACCGTTAAAAATAGTATTTTGTTCCGCGGTGTTAAGGTTGCAAAGGGCGCGGTTGTTGAAAATTGCATTCTTATGCAGGAAACTGTTGTTGAAGCAGATGCCGTTTTAGATAACGTAATTGCCGATAAGAATTCGGTTATAAGCGAAAAAATGGTGCTTAAGGGCACAACAGAGCATCACTGCTTTGTAAGAAAGTCGCAAATTGTATAAAAGGTGAAAATTTATGAAAGTTTTATTTGCTACAAGTGAAGCATATCCCTTTGCAATGTCAGGCGGTTTGGCTGACGTTGCGGGCGCGCTTCCGAAAGCACTCAGAAAAAGAATGGTTGGTTGCCGTATCATTTTACCGCTTTACGGTACTATAAGCGAAGAAATGCGTCAAAAAATGACCTTTGTTTGCAACATTACCGTTCCGGTTGCTTGGCGCAGACAGTATTGCGGTGTGTTCGAAGCACACGTTGACGGTGTAATTTATTACTTTATCGACAACCAGTATTATTTCAAGCGTGACAGCCTTTACGGTTTTTATGATGATGCCGAACGCTTTGCATTCTTCTCACGCGCTGTGCTTGAAATTTTACCACACATTAATTTTGTGCCCGATATTATTCACTGTAACGACTGGCAGACAGCTTTAATTCCCGTTTATCACGATGCTTATTATAAGCAGAACGATTTTTATAAGAACATTAAAACCGTCTTCACCATTCACAACATTCAGTATCAGGGCAAATACGGCTATGATCTTTATAATGACGTTGTGGGTCTTCCCATTGAACGCTTCGGCATTTTGCAGTATGAAAACTGCATAAACTTTATGAAGGGTGCAATTCAGTGCGCCGATAAGGTTACCACCGTTTCCCCGACCTATTCCCGTGAAATATTAGAGCCTTATTATTCACACGGTCTTGACGGCATTTTAAAGCAGTTTACATATAAGCTGTGCGGTATTGTTAACGGTATTGACGTTGACGTTTATAACCCCGAAACCGACCCGCTTATTTATAAAAACTTTACAGCCGACGATATGTCGGGCAAGGCTGTTAATAAGGCCGAGCTTCAAAAGGAAATGGGTCTGCCTGTAAGAGATGACGTGCCGGTTATCGGCATTGTTACCCGTCTTGTAAAGCACAAGGGTCTCGACCTTGTAAAACACGTATTTGAAGAATTATTGCAGGCCGATTTGCAGTTTGCAATTTTAGGTTCGGGCGAATGGGAATTTGAAACCTTCTTTTATGAAATGGCACAAAAATATCCCGAAAAGGTTGGCTTAAAGCTTGGCTTTAAACCCAAGCTTGCGCATTGCATTTATGCAGGTGCCGATATCTTCTTAATGCCCAGCCAGAGCGAGCCCTGCGGTCTTGCACAAATGGTTGCATTGCGTTACGGTACGATTCCGATTGTTCGTGAAACCGGCGGCCTTAATGACACTATTAAAGACAGTGACGACGGCAAGGGCAACGGCTTTACCTTTGCAAATTACAATGCACACGAAATGAAGGATACTATTTATCGCGCAATTGACGGCTTTAAAAACCGCGAGGGTTGGGGCATTCTTCAAAAGCGCGCAATGCTTTGTGACAACAGCTGGAAAACCTCGGCTAACGCCTATATCGGTCTTTATAAAGAAATTTGCGCTAAATAATTGCAAAAAAGGGTTGTTATTTTTTAACAACCCTTTTAGAATAGTTATGGTATGTTAAAACAATAATGTTTTAACACCAAATCATAGATTTGACCATACCTATTCCAATTGATATTGAGCGTAATGTAATTTTATAAAATTACATTACGCAAAGCCGATATAAATTTAACTGTTAATGGTGATTTTATGTTAGATTATATTTTAGCCGTGCTTTACGGCATTGTTGAAGGTATAACCGAATGGTTGCCTATCAGCAGTACGGGACATCTTATTTTGCTTGAAGAAATTTTGCCAATGAAGATACAACCCGAAGTTTGGAACCTTTTTTTGGTTGTAATTCAGCTTGGTGCAATTCTGGCAACGGTAATTTTGTTCTGGAACAAAATCTGGCCCTTTCAAAAGCCGGACAAGGCAAACGGCATAAGTATTTTTAAAAAGGAAAGCTGGATGCTTTGGTTCAAGGTTGCGGTGGCATCAATTCCCGGTGTTTTCTTTAAGGTGTTGGGGCTTGACGATATATGCGACAAGTATTTTTACAACGGCTTTGGTGTGGCAATTGCACTTGCGGTTTTCGGTGTGGCATTTATTGTAATCGAACGCTTTAATAAATACCGTGTGCCGAAATACAGCGACCTTGGTGAAATTACCTTCGCCCTTGCTACATACATCGGTTTATTTCAGCTTTTGGCGGCGGCCTTCCCCGGCACAAGCCGTTCGGGTGCTACAATAATCGGCGCTTTAATTCTGGGTGCTTCGCGTGTTGCCGCAAGCGAATTCACCTTTGTGCTTGCAATTCCCGCAATGCTTGGCGCAAGCCTTTTTGAATTTAAGGACTTTTTAGAAGCCGACGTGGTTATCGGCGGCAATGAAATTGCAATTCTTATAATCGGTGTTGCGGTTGCATTTTTTGTTTCGGTTTTGGCAATAAAATTCCTTATGGGTTACATTAAAAAGCGTGATTTTACCGCTTTCGGTTATTACCGCATTGTTTTGGGCATAATTGTGCTTTTGTATTTTATTTTAAGGTAGGCAAAAATTATGGAAGTTAAGAAAATTCATTTAAAGGACCATTTTCCGTTTTTGGGTGAAAACGGCTGCGACCCCACTTTAACTACTTATATTCAGTATAATATGACCGAAATGAAGCAGGAAAACCGCAAACGTCCAACCTTGCTTATTTGCCCGGGCGGCGGTTACTGTATGTGCTCACAGCGTGAATCCGAAGTTATCGCTATGGCCTTTTTGCCTTTTGGTATGAATGCGTTTATACTTAATTATTCGGTTGCGCCCAACAAATTCCCTACACAGATAAGGGAAGTTGCCGCCGCGATGGAGCTTTTGTATGAAAAGCAGGATGAATGGCACGTTGATACCGAAAAAATTACAATAATCGGCTTTTCGGCAGGCGGTCATCTTGCGGCGCATTATTCGACAAGCTTCGACATTCCCGAAGTGCGCGAGGTTTTCCCCGACTCAAAATCAGTTAACGGTTCAATTTTGTCTTACCCTGTAATTATTGCAGATAAGGGCATCTGTCACGAGGGCTCGTTCAGAAGTCTTGTGGGTGAATATCCTTTATCGGACGATAATTTTAACCGTTTCTCACTTGATAAATGCGTAAGCGAAAAAACACCCCCCGCATTTATCTGGCACACATCTTTTGACCGCTGCGTGCCGGTTGAAAGCTCGCTTTATTATGCAAACGCGCTTGCAAAATATAAAATTCCTTATGAATTGCATATCTACCCTTACGGTGAACACGGCGGCTCAACCTTTGATAACCAGTCACTTGACGCGGTGAATGAAATTGCCGACTATAACAGCCGCTGGGTAAAGGAAGCTGGCCAATGGCTTAAGTTAATGAAATTACTGTAAATTAAAAGGACGAACTGAAAAGTTCGTCCTTTTAATTTCTTTTGCGCTTTCTGAAAGCAAGGGGAGTAGTGTTTTGTTGTTTTTTGTATGTCACTATAAAGTGTGACGTGCTGTTAAATCCGCAAAGAGTGGCAATTTCGGTTATGGGCAGGTCGGTTGAAATAAGCAGCTGGTTTGCCTGCAAAATTCTAACGGTGTTAAGGTATTCCTTAAAGGTAAAGCCTGTTACCGCCTTAAAGCTTCGCGAAAAATAGTATAAACTTAAAGAAACGTTCTTTGCGCATTGCTCAGCAGAAATATCGTCACTGTAATTTTTGTGAATAAAAAGGGTTGTATCATATATACGGCGCTTAAGGTCTTCTTTTTCATCACTCATTGCAGGGGTGTTGCCCATATCGCGAAGAATTTTGGATACGATTTCCATACTGTATGCGTTTTTAATCAGGTCATAGCAAATTGTCTGTGTTTTTCTTTCTGAAATAAAGCTTTCAAAAATGCGGTCAATACCCATTTTTTCACATTCCTGCTTTTTCCACAGACATTTTGAATTGTTGTTTGAATATGAAAGCGCCAGCAGATAAGAACTGCTTAAATTCGAATCGGCCATACTCATAATAACGGCAGGCGGTATCTGAAGCACCATGTGGTGGCATAATTCATCATTTGAATATAATTCGTGTGATGTGAAAGAACGTATAAGCATCAAATCACCCGCATCTGCAAGGTATTCCTTATTATCGCAAATAATGCGGTGCTTACCCTTGACAATATACAAAATCTCAATTACCGAATGAAGGTGCTGCATAAAGTGAGGGTCAGCCTCAGACAGGAAATTGGCGAAGAAATTAACACTGAAATCGTTTCTTTTTTCAAAAACGGCGGTTTTCATAAAAATCCCCAATCGCAAAAAATCTAAATTTTTAAACAACTATATTATATCATTAAAACCGCAAATTTGCTATAGTAAATTTGAAGATGAGAAATTTTACTCATAAAGAATGAAAGGTATAATATGACAATAAAAACCTTATCTCACAAAATATTTTCTGTGTTTTTGTCGGTTGTGCTTATTATGTGTATGATGCTGCCAATCACATTTGTAAGCGCGGCGCAAACATTGATAAGTTTGTAATTTATCCTGCCGATATGCAATATACCGAACAAAACGCCGTTGCATATTATTTTAATACCAATGATGCTTCGGGTGATGATTCAACCGATACCGAAGCCCCCGACCCGTTGGATATTGATTTCGATACTGACAATTATAAAGGAATCACCTATGCCGATATCCTTGCAGGCACTGCAACCTGGGATGAGCTTATTGCCCAGATGTCATACAGTGAGCTTATTGACCTTGCTTACGGTAAGTACGGCTCGTGGTCTTACGGCTATACCGGTATGATAGGCTTCTCAGATGATGCTATTGCTGAAAAATACGGCATCTACGGTGGTGACACTGCTGACGGTCCGCAGGGACTTCGTATGCAATACAAAAATACTACCTTCTGGCCAAATGCTACACTTAAGGCCTGCACCTGGAATACCGAGCTTATTTATGAAATTGGCGAAGCGGTAGGTGAAGAGTGCAGAAAGAACAGCATTGCATTTTACTGCTGAAAAGGTTGCACCTAGACTTCCTAACTTCAAAAATGCAGCTCTTGAGCTTAAGAGCAACCTTGCATTCAACTTTAACTTCGACCCCGTATTACTTGATTTAGGTTATACTGATTTCTATGCAGTATTTGAACTTGACGGCAAGACCACCAGAATAGATTCTTATGCACTTAATCCTTCAAATAATCT
>JAZNOE010000045.1:0-34289 GCA_045580625.1 Acutalibacteraceae bacterium
ACTCGAAATCAGTTAGGAGCAATCCTCGCGAGTTCGAATCTCGCCGTCTGCGCCAATAGACCGCAATTCTAACGAATTGCGGTCTTAATTCTGTCTATAACAGTTTCAAATATATTTTTGGAGTAGTGGAATATGAGCGATAACAAAGAAATGCTCGGCACTGCGCCTATTGGCAGACTGCTGTTTAAATTAGCAGTTCCGACGGTGGTAGCCCAGCTTATTAATATGCTATACAACATTGTTGACCGCATTTATATCGGTCACATGCCGGGTGACGGAAGCCTTGCGCTTACGGGTGTCGGCGTATGTATGCCGATTATTATGATTATTTCGGCATTCGCGGCGCTGATTGCTTCGGGCGGTGCGCCGAAGGCATCTATATCAATGGGTAAGGGCGACAATAATTCTGCCGAAAAAATTATGGGCGGTTGTTTTTCTCTGCAGCTGATTATCTCCGCCGTTCTGACCGCCATTTTGCTGATTTGGAACAAAGATTTACTTTTGGTATTCGGTGCAAGTGAAAACACCATCGGCTACGCCAACGATTATATGAATATCTATGCTATCGGTACGGTATTTGTTCAGCTAACGCTTGGTATGGGCGCATTTATCACTGCACAGGGCTATACCAAAATCAGTATGATTACAGTGCTTATAGGCGCTGTCAGCAACATTATCCTTGTCCCGTTATTTATCTTTGGTTTTAAGATGGGTGTTAAAGGTGCGGCGCTTGCTACAATTCTTTCCCAAGCTATTTCTTGTGTTTGGGTGCTTTTGTTCCTTTGCGGAAAAAAGACCTATCTTAAACTTAAAAAATGCAATCTCCGTATAGACGGGAAGCTGATTTTCCCTTGTATCGCTCTCGGAACAGCCACCTTTATTATGCAGAGCAGTGAAAGTGTAATTTCGGTTTGCTTTAATTCTTCGCTCTTAAAATACGGCGGCGATATTGCCGTTGGTGCAATGACAATCCTTACAAGCGTAATGCAGTTCGCGATGCTTCCAAGGCAAGGCATTGCACAGGGCGCACAGCCAATTTTGAGTTATAACTTCGGTGCTAAAAACGTAGGTCGTGTAAGGAAAACATATAAGCTGTTGCTCATATCCTGTCTTACTTATTCCTTCGCCATTTGGGGCGCTATTATGCTGTTTCCACAAATGTTTGCAGGAATATTCACACCCGATGCGGCACTTATTGAATTTACTGCAACGGCACTTCGTATTTATTGCGGTGTGATGTGCATCTTTGGTATTCAGATCGCTTGCCAGATGACCTTTGTTTCCATCGGTAACGCACCGTGTTCTATTATTGTTGCCATCGTTCGCAAGTTTGTCTTACTTTTGCCGTTGATTTACATTATGCCCCAACTGATTGCGGACAAAACAATGGGAGTTTATACGGCAGAGCCGGTTGCAGACCTGATAGCTGTAACCTTTACTGCTATCCTTTTCACTGTTCAATTTAAGAAGGCACTGAAGTCTTTAACATAACTGTTACGAAACAGAATGGCGGCAAGGTTTATTTGCCGCCGGTTTCTTCAATGTATTTTTTCATTGGTTTGATGTGTCTATCAGATATATTTGTTATAGTGTAGGCGTAGAAGCAGTAGAAGTCGATGCGCTAAACCCGGTAACTATTTTGGTGATTTTGGTTTTGAAGGGCAACCGTAATCTTAGGATTGCGGTTGTTTTCTTTATGTGTTATAATGGTTTAAGCAGTACGCTTTGGAGGAACACAATGGGCTTTATTGATTCATATAAACATCTTGAAAAGCTATGCGGTGAAGTGCTTAATGATGATAGGCGCGTATCTGCATATATTGACGAAATGCTTAGTACGCCAAAAGGTTTTTATTATGTTAAAACTTGGGATGAAGACTTGAAAAATCTTAAGCATTATCGTTGGGTAAGAAATCAGATTTCTCACGAACCGGGATGTACCGAACAGAATATGTGCAAACCCGAAGACGAGTTGTGGATTGATGATTTCTATTCACGTATTATGAATCAAACCGATCCATTGACGCTATATCACAAAGCTACTGATTCTTACAATGATACCAAAACGGTGCATCGACCTGTTAAAACTCCTCCAACATATACCCAAACAAGAAATTATAGAAAACCCGTACACGGTGAAATCGGTTGTGCTACTTTGATGATTATGGTTTTGTTGGCAGTTGTAGGAATTGCATTGTTAATATAATTTGTTTTATTAAATAAAAGTTTCCAAGACAGGAGCGCGTGTATGAAAATTATAGACCTGCTTAATAGTGAAAGGCTTTCCTTGTCGTTTGAGGTTTTTCCACCCAAAACCGACACTGCTTTTGAAAATGTAAGGGCCGCTACCGAAGAGATAGCAAAGCTACATCCCGCTTTTATGAGCGTTACTTACGGTGCGGGCGGCGGAACAAGTAGATATACTTTAGATATTGCAAAGCAAATTAAACAGCAATACGACGTGCCGTCATTGGCGCACCTTACCTGCGTTTCTTCTTCGAAGGATACCGTAAGTCAGCGTATTGCAGACATAAAGGCAGCGGGCATTCAGAACGTTATGGCTTTAAGAGGGGATATCCCGGCTGAGCTTCAAAATGCTGACCGCACAAATTGGGCTTATCATCACGCGGTTGAGCTTGTGCGCGAGCTTAAAGAAAGTGATGCTGATTTTTGCATCGGCGGGGCGTGTTATCCCGAAATTCATCCTGAAAGTGAAAACCAAAAGGAAGATATTAAATATCTAAAAGAAAAGGTCGATGCGGGTTGCGATTTTCTGACCACGCAAATGTTTTTTGATAACAATTTGCTTTACAACTTTCTTTATAAAATTCGTGAAGCAGGCATTACTGTGCCGGTCATCCCCGGCATTATGCCGATAACGAATGCAAAACAGGTCGAGCGCGCAATTAAGCTTTCGGGATCGTTTATGCCGCAACGCTTTAAAAGCATTGTGGACAAATTCGGCAACGACCCTGCGGCTATGAAGCAGGCAGGTATTGCTTATGCTACCGACCAGATAATCGACCTTTATGCAAACGGTATTACAAACGTGCACGTTTATTCTATGAACAAGCCTGACGTTGCCGCTAAAATACAAGAAAATCTGAGCTGTATATTAGGAAAATGAGTTGTTTAATTTTAAGTAAAGCTTATACTGCACCGCAGTTTAATGAGAAAGAAATATTGCGTTATGCGGGCTGTAGGGAAGAGGCAGAAGACGTTTTATCACTTTTGAAAGAGTGCATAAACGAAGCAAAGGACCAGCTTACATATAAAGTGTGTTATTGTGAATTACCTGTTAAAATAAACGGTAATATTTGTGATTTTGAGGCTTTTGGCGCGCAGTCTGAAAGTCTTGCAAGCAGACTTAAAAGCTGTGAAAGGGTTATTCTTTTTGCCGCAACTGTTGGGGTTGGTCTTGACCGACTTGTTGCAAAATACAGCAGAATTTCACCCGCGAAGGCGGTTATGCTTCAGGCAATTGGTGCTGAGCGTATAGAAGCTTTATGCGATGCCTTTTGCGAAGATATGGCAAAGGATTATTCTACTAGCTTGAAAACGCGTTTCAGCCCCGGTTACGGTGATTTACCATTAGAGGTACAAACTGAAATTTTTAAGGTTTTGGACTGTGAGCGAAAAATCGGGCTTACGCTTAACGACAGCTTGCTTATGTCACCCACAAAGTCGGTAACGGCAATTGTGGGAATTGATGACTTTAAACCTGTTTTTAGAGGTGTATAATGAATTTTAAGGAATTTTTAAAGGATAATATCGTTTATCTTGACGGCGGTATGGGGACACTTTTGCAGGCGCAGGGCTTAAAGCCGGGTGAACACCCCGAACGCTGGAATTTGTTGCACCCCGAAATAATAACCGAAATACATAAGGCTTATTTTGATGCGGGCAGTAACGTGGTTTGCACCAACACTTTTGGCGCAAATTGTCTTAAGTTTTCAGATGACGAGCTTGAAGAAATAATAAAAGCGGCCGCTATAAATGCCAAAGCCGCCAGGGATAGCTCATCATCAAGTAAAGAAAAATTTATTGCGCTTGACATTGGCCCTTCCGGCAGGCTTTTAAAGCCGCTTGGCGACCTTGATTTTGAGGATGCGGTAAGCGTTTTTGCAAAAACGGTAAGGCTTGGCGCAAAATGCGGTGTGGACCTTGTAATAATTGAAACAATGAACGACAGCTATGAAACAAAGGCGGCACTTTTAGCGGTTAAAGAAAACTGCGATTTACCTGTCATTGTTTCCAACGCTTACGGTGAAGACGGTAAGCTTATGACAGGCGCCACCCCTGCGGCAATGGTCGCTTTGCTTGAGGGTATGGGTGCCGATGCTTTGGGAGCAAACTGCTCATTGGGTCCCAAACAGCTGCGCGGTGTGGCAGAAGAGTTACTTGAAAAGGCATCAGTTCCCGTTATATTTAAGCCTAATGCAGGACTGCCGAAATCGGTTAACGGTGAAACGGTATTTGATATAACAGTTGACGAGTTTTCTTGCGAGGTTGCAACCCTTGTTAAAAAGGGTGTGCGGGTTGTAGGCGGTTGTTGTGGTACTACACCTCAATATATAAAATCACTTTGTAATAAAACCGAAGGCGTTGCCCCTGTGCCTGTTAAGCAAAAGGGGATTACGGTCATTTCTTCTTACACGCACGCGGTTGAATTCGGCAACGCGCCGATACTTATCGGCGAGCGTATAAACCCCACGGGCAAAAAACGTTTTAAGCAGGCTTTGCTTGAAAATGATATAGATTATATTTTGGCAGAAGGTGTAAATCAGCAGGAAAAGGGTGTGCAGGTTCTTGACGTGAACGTGGGACTTCCCGACATTGATGAAGTCAAGATGCTGAAAACTGCTGTTTGTGAGCTGCAGGCGGTTATTGACCTGCCTTTGCAGATAGACACGTCAGATATTGCCGCAATGGAAACCGCCCTTCGCCGTTATAACGGTAAAGCAATGATAAATTCTGTTAACGGCAAAAAGGATAATATGGCGGCAGTTTTTCCGCTTGTTAAAAAATACGGCGGTTTAGTGGTGGCCTTAACGCTTGATGAAAACGGAATTCCCGCTTCCGCAGAGGACCGCGTTAAAATTGCCGAAAATATTTTAAAGGTTGCAAAGGAATACGGCATTGATAAAAAGGATATTATTTTTGACACCCTTGCAATGACCATCAGCGCCGATAATAAGGCCGCACTTGCGACGCTTTCTTCGCTTAAAGCCATAAATGAAAAGCTTGGTTGCCATACGTCACTTGGTGTTTCAAACGTTTCGTTCGGTCTTCCAAACCGTGATGCAATAAACGGTACGTTTTTTGCGCTTGCGCTTGAAAATGGGCTTTCTGCCGCAATTATGAACCCTTATTCTGTCGATATGATGAAGACCTATTACACGTATAAAGCGCTTAAAGGGTTGGATGAAAACTGTGCTGAATATGTCGGTGCGGCAGACCTGTTCACATCAGTATCCGCACCTGCGGTCAATGCCGTGCAAAAGACTAATGAAGAATATTCTTCCGAGCTTCAGCGTGCTGTTATCAAGGGCTTTAAAGAAAAGGCGGCTGAGCTTACAAAAGCCTTACTTTTAAGTGTGCCTCCGCTTGAAATAGTTAATAATGAAATTATTCCCGCGCTTAATATTGTGGGCAAAGGCTTTGAAGAAAAAACCGTCTATTTGCCGCAGCTGCTCACTTGTGCCGAAGCCGCAAAAAGTGCTTTTGAGGTCATAAAGGGCTTTATGGCCGGCAAAGAAGAAAACACTAATAAGGGCACGGTTATAATTGCCACCGTTTACGGTGATATTCACGATATAGGCAAAAATATTTTAAAGCTTTTGCTTGAAAATTACGGTTTCAAAGTTATTGACCTTGGCAAAAACGTTAAACCCGAAGTAATTGCCGAAAAGGTGGTTGAAACCGGCGCTTTGCTTGTGGGGCTTAGTGCGCTTATGACCACAACGGTGCCCGCAATGGAAGAAACTATTAAGCTGTTGCGCCAAAAAGCACCTGATTGTAAAATTATCGTAGGCGGTGCGGTTTTAACTAAAGAATATGCTGATAAAATCGGCGCCGACAAATATGCAAAGGATGCAATGGAAGGCGTCCGTTATGCTGAAACGATTTTTACTAAATTATAAGAGAAAAAAACACCAACCGCAAAGGTTGGTGTTTTGTGTTAGTTATAATACAAGTGACGGTGCGCTGTAAACGCGTGCGGCAAGCTCTTGGTTGAGCATATAAAGGCTCTTGGGGTCGCTGCCGAAAAGCTCCATTTTAGAAATCAAATCATTGGCGTTGGTTTCTTCTTCGCCCTGCTCCTTAACAAACCAGTCTAAAAACTGCATTGTGCGGAAATCCTTCACATCATAAGCGGCGCTATAAATGTCGTTAATAAGTGAAGTAACGTATTCTTCGTGTTCAAGACCTGCCTTTAAAACGTCCATATCGTAGGTGAAAACCTTGTCGGGCTTGGCAATTGCTTCAAGTGTTACAGCTTGGTTTTCATTCTGCAAATAGGTGTAGAAAAGCATTGCGTGGTCGCGTTCTTCCTGTGCCTGAATCATATACCAGTTGGCAAAGCCGTCAAGACCGCGTGCTTTGAAATAGTTTGAAAAATCAAGATAAAGATAAGCGGAATATAATTCCTTATTAATTTGCTGATTTAACAGCTCGTGTACCTTTGCGTTCATCATAATTAATCTCCTTTTAAAATACGATAAATATATTATAACACGGAAAAATTAATAAAGCAATATTGATGAAATTAAAATTCTTCAATAATTTCTTCACCGTTAAGCCAAGCCTTCATATTAAGTGCAAGTAAATTCCAATTCTGAAAGCCTGCATTCATAATGGGCTCACCGCTTTCGGGGTCATAATATTCGTGAAGTTCACCACAAGCGTTTAAATCGTTTTCAAAAAGGGCAATAGTTTTTTCGGCAAGTTCTTTTGCCTCATCTAAATAACTGTAATTTACAAGACCCTTGAATACAAGGTAATTTGAAATACCCCAAACGGGACCAAGCCAGCACGACGGGTTGCCGGATGCCTTGACGGTGTACATTTTTTCATATTTTGCAAGGCTTCTCACACCAAAGGGTGCCCAATAGGCTTTTTCATCTAAAAGGTTTTCTTTGACCATTCTTTCTGCTTGTGCGGGGGTAGCAATACCGCACCAAAGGGGCAGAAAGCTCGACCAACAGCCAATGCGTTCAATAATGCAGTCCCAATGACGCGGCGCACCTGCGTGTTTATTTGGAACAATTGGTAAAAGGTTTAAATCTACGCTGTAGAAAGTGCCGTCCTTTTCATCATAACAGTGCTTTATTATGGAATCGCGCAGATTTTGAGCTTCAAGCTTATACTTTTTTATGTCCTTGCTAAGCATTTCGCCTATAAAGCAAAGGGCTTTGAGTTCTTTATACATAAAACAGTTAAGGAATATTGAGCCCGAGCTTTTATTTGGGCGGTAGAAGGTGCTGGGGTCGTTATCAACACCGATGGCACCGTCGTCTATCCAAAAATAAAGTCCTGTTTCGTGACGGCAGTTGTTAATATAATAATCAACAAATTTGCAAAGTTTTTTAAAGTGGGGTGCAAGCCATTCGGCATCGTTATATTTCTTAATTATAAATGCCGCATGCTGTGCAAGGCAGGGCTTGTGTATATTTGTTTCGCCCCATTTTTCATATCTTTCTTTTGAAAATCTGCCGTCAATAAAAATGTGAATTCTGCCCTTTGAATCCATATTTTCGAGATAATTTAAAACACAGCCGATTTCATATTCTTTTATATCGTCTGTCACAAATTGGCTTAAAGCGACGTCGGTAAGCCAACAGTCCCAGTCCCAAAGGGTGTTTGAATAAACACTGCCGGGGACGATAAACTTATATTTAAGACAACCGTCAGGTTCACGAAGCATTTTTTTATAATTTTTTAAAGCATAATCTAACATTAAATTGTTTTTCAATTAATATCACCTCGTTTTTAAAATTATATCATAATCAACACAAATATAAAATAGATAATTCAATTTAAAAAGACCGCATGTAAGCGGTCTTTAAGTTATCCCAACAATACGTCACTAACAAGCATTACACAAAATCCGACAAGCAGGGCATAGGTTGCACCGCGTTGATTACCGTGCGCGTGGGTTTCGGGTATCATTTCATCACTTATTACATAAAGCATTGTGCCGCCTGCAAAAGCCAGAGCAAATGGTAAAATCGCTTGTGATATACTTACCGCAAAATAACCGATAAAGGTGCCAACAACCTCAACAACGCCTGTAAGCATTGCAAGAATAAAGGTTTTGCGGGGAGATGCGCCCGCGGCAAGCATCGGGCCGATAATTACCATACCTTCGGGAATGTTCTGAAGTGCAATACCGCCCGCAATTAAGAGCGCCTGTGACGTGTCACCTGAACCAAAGCCAACACCTGCAGCAATGCCTTCGGGCAGGTTATGTATGGCGATAGCGGTGACGAATAACAGCACCTTGCTTAATTTGGCATTGGGGTGTTGTTCTGAATCTACCCCAATAATTTTATGCATATGGGGGACAAGCTTGTCAATAAGATTAAGACACAATGCACCCGCAAAAATGCCCACAACGGCATATAAAAGACCGAATTTGCCACCGTATTCAACCGACGGTAATACAAGACCAAGCACCGCAGCAGCGAGCATTACGCCTGCGGCAAAGGAAATAATTATGTCAGAAAATTTGTGCGAAAGCTTTTTGAAAATAAAGCCGATAAGCGCGCCGAAAACGGTAGCACCGCCGACGCCGACTGCTGTTAAAATAACAACTTCCATAAAATCACCTTTAAAACAGAAATGACCTTGGCTTGTGCGCCAAGGTCAAGACTTTATTCTTCAGAGAATTGGTCCTTGCCGGCGCCGCAAAGGGGGCAAGCAAAATCTTCGGGTAAATCTTCAAATTTTGTGCCGGGGGCAATACCGCATTCACTGCAGCCCAATTCTTCATCATAAACCCAACCGCAAAGGTCACAAGCATATTTTTTCATTATAATTACCTCCAAATGTAATTTATTAATAGTATATCTAATTTTTCTCAAATTTTCAATGATATTTTAAAAATTAGCTATATATTCTTCGATAAAATGAACGGCAGTTGCGCCGTCACCCACAGCAGTTACCACCTGACGTAAGGGCTTTGTGCGCACGTCACCTATTGCATAAACGCCGTCAAGGTTTGTTTTGGTGGTTTCATCTGCAATAATATACCCATATTCATCAGTATTTATAACGCCTTCAAATACGTCGGTTGCGGGCTTTCGGCCAATGCTTATAAACACACCGTCAACCGCAATGCCGCTTGTTTCATTGGTTTTAAGATTTTTAAGCTCTGCGCCAATGACTTTATTATCAAAAATAACACTTGTAAGGGTGCTGTTCCATATAAATTCCACGTTTTTTGCATTTTCAAGCGGTGTTTTATAAATTTGTGTTGCCTTTAAGGTGTCGCGGCGGTGGATAAGATAAACCTTTTTTGCAAGATTTGAAAGATAAAGTGCATCACTGACTGCAGAATTGCCGCCACCGACAACCGCAACGGTTTTGTCCTTATAAAACCTGCCGTCACAATGGGCGCAATAATGTATGCCGCGGCCTGTAAGTGTATCTTCGTTTTCAAGACCAAGCTTTTTTGGGTTGGCACCTGTTGCGATAATTACGGTTTTTGCATTGTATTCGCCCATGGCGGTTTTAATATGTTTAATTTTTTGCGAAAAGTCGACCGAGATTACTTCGTCATATTCGGTTTTTGCGCCAAAACGTTCGGCCGACTGCTGCATTTTCATACCGAGTGTAAAGCCGTCAACGCCTTCTTCAAAGCCGGGGTAATTGTCAATATCCCCCGTAAGTGTCATCTGACCGCCCGCCGCCATTCTTTCAAGTAAAAGCGTGTCAAGACCTGCCCTTGCGGCATAAAGCGCCGCAGTATAGCCGGCAGGCCCGCCACCGATAATTATTGTGTCAAAAATCTTTTCCATTGTTAACCTTCAAGCAATGCAAGTATCTGTGCCTTGGGGCGCGCACCTGCCGACTGATTTATAACCTTACCGTCCTTAATAATCACAAGGGTGGGAATGCTCATAACACCAAATTCTGCCGATAATTCGGGGTTTTGGTCAACGTCGACTTTTGCAACCACAAATTCGGGGTGTTCTTCAGCGATTTCATCAACAATGGGGGACACCATACGGCAAGGACCACACCACGTAGCATAAAAGTCAATTAAAACCTTTTTGTCTGTATTTATTATTTCTGCAAAATTGTCTTTATTAAGCTCTAAAACTGCCATATTATTTCTCCTTTTATCTGTTATCTTTATTATATACTGTTTTGTTTAAATTATTGTCTTTCGCATCTGACAGTTACTCGTTGTTCGCCACCCTTTGTGCAGGTGAACAGGGTTAAATCCCATCCGCCAGACCGCATATCTGTAACGGCTGTGCCGTCCAGCGTTGTAAGCTGACAAACCTTATAATAATGTATTGTGCCACAGGCATCAGTAAAGGTGATTTCATCATCGATTTCAAGCTTATTAAGTGTTCCGAAATGGTTTTTGAAATTGTGTGCGGCAATTATTATATCATCGGTTGAAATTGTACCTGTATAACGGCAGGGGGCTTTTTTTAGTCTGGTATAATTCCATTCGTTATATACAGGAAGCTCTATACCAAGTTTTTCGACTGTAATCTTTCCGCAAAAGGTATCGTTTTCAACCACAATTACGGGGTCTTTTTCATCGGCGCCTGCACTATTACTTATAATTTCAAATTTATTTAAAATTTCGGCCGACTGCTTACCTGCGTTTCGGTCTTCAATTATATTATAAGCATACCAGCCGCCTGCGACAGACAACAAAACACAACCGATTATAATAAGCAAAATGCCCTTATTTCTTTTTGTCATTTTTTCTTGCTCCAAGCTGATAAATACCAAGTACAACAAAGCCTGCACCCGAAACGGCAATAATTATAATCGGCCACCAATATTGACCCGTTTGCGGAAGCTTTTCACCCGAATAGGTGTTGGTCACAATAAATCCGTTATCTGCGTCGCCGCTGTAATGTGGGGTATAATTATTAACCTTTTTTTCGCGGATAGAATAGGTATTGCTTTTGGGAAGCTCTGTAAAGGTGAATGCCCAGCCGTTAGACTCATTCAATTCGGCTGACGTAATTACTGTGTTTTGATTTAATAATTCAACAACAATTTTGTCAGGGCGTTTTTTAGAAGCGTTGTTTTTATCATCCCAACGCTTTACAACGTAGATGTTTTGTAAATTCGGTTTACTGTCTTCAATTTTAGGCGCGGATGAAATTTCATAATTAAGCTTGCCGTTTGAAGCGGATGGTAATAAAACAATAAAGGGATTAAAGGTATATTTGCTGTTTCCATCACAATATACAAGCCAAATTCCAACATTAAGGTCATTAAACACAACCTGACCGTTTTGTGAAATTGCTGATATAGCAGGCACAGCATTATCATTAACATATTTTTCGACGGTTTTAGCTGCCGATGAATTTGGATTGTTTACAATTCCAGAAATAGAAATTCCCGAATTTTCAAAGGCGGCGGTGGGAAAATAGCCGCTGTTATTTAATTCGGCAATCTGACAAGCGAAAACCGCTTGACCGTTTAAAGGCTTTTTGTCTTTATCGTTAAGGGTTACGGTAATTTTACCCATCGAAGTGGCTGCAAAGCAGGGGAGTACCATTACGACTGTTAACAAAAATACCAATAATATGCTAAACGAAGTTTTAAGAAGGGTCTTCATTTGTCTGTTCACCATCTCCTTCTTTTTTTATTGCTTTATTTTTGCAGATATTGTGCAGTTTTTTGATAATAACAAAAATGATACATAAGCCTATCAACGAGAAGGTGAGCAGATATTTAATATCAATATTAAGTAATTCATTTATAATGCCGTCTTCCTTTGCTGAAAGGTCATTGCCGTCAACACGGACACCACGCACCAATAAACGGTGCGAATTAACACCGTAGGGTGTGCAGGTGACAAGGGTTACGCAGTCTTTACCGCTTAATACGCTCAGGCGGGATACTTCATCCGGTTCAACAACAACAATGTCGTCAATTTTATATTCGAGAACCTCGTTTAACACATGAATATAAAATCTATCCCCAATTTTCAGGTGGTCAATGTTGGTAAGCAGCTTTGCTGACGGAAGTCCCGTATGTCCTGCTAAAACACAGTGTGTGCTCTTGCCGCCAATCGGCAAATGTGTTTCGGGAACGTGACCAATTCCTTTTTGCAAAACGTTTTCTTCAATTGAATGATAGATGATGAGTGACACACTTATTTTGGGAATTTCAATGTAACCCATAATGCCGTTACCTGCGGCATTCAGTGTGTTTTCATAGGTTAAACCAAGCTCTTCTAATTTGTTGCGGTCAGTAAAACTTTTGTTATATTCCTTTGCTGTGTCCATAGCTTCGCTTAACTGCTCGGGTGTGGTTGTGGCAAAGGCTTCCTTATAGTCACCAATAAGCTTGTGATTTAAATATTGGTTGTATAAATTGCTTACAGTAGGGTAAAGGAAAAGGGAAAGACCGCATACGAAAATAACCGCCATAATAATTGTCGGTAAATGTTTTTTCATCAGTCTTTCCCTCCTTTAATTAACAGTTTTTTATTTAGAAAAAGAAATAGGTTTGCTCAGGGTGGCTAAAAATTTGAGTCGCTCTGTTAAAAACGAATATTTCTTTTATGCCATACTACTTCTTTTTCTTGAAGTAAAAAAAGCTATGGCACCTGCCATCATAACAATACCGAGAACGGTAAAGATAGTTGTACCGATACCACCGGTTTCAGGAAGTGTTGAACCGGGAGCATTGGTAATATCAGCCCAAACGGTTAAAATCTGCTCACCCATACCGTTAGTGTTAACAATGCTGCCCACACCTGTGTGAGAGCTTGTAACAGAAAGTGTACCAACTGAACCGAGTTCGCCGATTGCATCAACAATTTCAATTACAAACGGAGCATCTGGAAGGATGTATCCGTCGGGAGCCTTGGTTTCAACCAATTCATACTTGCCTTCTGACAAGCCGAAGATAAGCACGTCACCGCGGTGACCGCCGTAATTAAGGTGATCAAGAGTAATTGTTTCGTCACCTGTTTCGTGAACCTTTAAGGTATTTGTTGTGGTACCGTCAACAGCTGCTTCTGCAACAACGTACTTTGTAAAATCAGCACCGCTTGCATTGGTGGCCGGAACCGGTGTGAAGTTTACAAGTGTCTTTTTGTCACCTTCAACCTTGTATAACTGGAATTCAGCGCCGATAAGACGAACGTTTTTGAATACACCGTTAGAATCTTCTGCAAACTTTGTGAATACAAACTGATATGAATAAACGTTTGCGGTTGAAGATGCGCTACCAACAGAATCATCCTTTGTGGGGTCGTTGCTGTAGGTAAGGGTAGCAGTGTTGGTGTTTGCAGCCTGTGCTTTAATACCGTCAGTGATATGAGTATCATAGACAATAGAAAGCTTGTCGCCGATTTCATACTGATCGTCACCGGTCATTTTCTTGGTGAAATCAACCTTGAAGTGGGCGCCGTCATCACCGGGAACGGTGAGAACATAATCGGTGCCGTCTACAAGGGGGGTGGTGCTGTCATTAAGATAAACCTTGATGGTATCAGCCTTTAAGGTAATGCCTGCAGGCAAGGTATCGTTAATGTAGTAGCTATATTTGGTATAAAGTGTGTGGCTGGGAACGAGAGTTTCAATCTTAAAGGTAACATCGTTACCGATCATAACAGATGTGCCCTTGCCGTATGTAATGCCGTCATTTTCAAGAACAGTCTTATCAATTTCAGGGCGGTTAGCCTTAAGGGTAACAACTGCGTCCTGGTTAACGGTTGTAAGCATAACTGCCGAACGAACAGCACTTGTGCTTCCTGTAAGGTCACTGTCATCATAGATGAGATAATAACCGTACTTGAGGTTATCAATCTTAACAGAGGTCTGACCACCGCCTACTACGACAGGATCAATAATAGTGGGAATGGTAACGGTGGTTTTGTTAGCTTCCTGAATGTAAATGTGTAATGCTTCAGCAAGCTGAGAAAGTGCAAGGTTGCCCTGGTTTTTCTGAATGTTGGTTACATAGTTTACAGCATCCTGAACATTGCCGTTTGTTTTTGTGCCAAGCACACCGTTAGTGCCGTAGAAGAAATCATAAAACGGGATATTGCCGTTTAAGTCCTTGTACCAGCTGTAAGAAGTGCTGCTGCCGGATGTTGTAGCATTGAAAACCTTATAAACGTTAAAGGTTTTGCCTGCAACAGTTGCATCCGAATGGGAAGGATTCTGGATGGTGATGCTGCCTGTGGGTGCTTCTGCTGCAAATGCTGCCATAGAAACACAGCCGCAGATTAAGCACAGACATATAAGGGTTGCTAAAATTTTCTTGATTGCTTTCATTGTTTTTACTCCTTTGCAATTTATTTTTTTGAAATTTTGAAAGCGAATATTAATTGTAGCACCTCCTCTTCAGGAGATGATATATGTAAATGCTTGCGGCCATTAAAATAAATAACGCGCCTAAAGCATAAAACATATTGGTTCCGATACTGCCAGACTCGGGCAAGGGAATTGATTCAACGTTGCGAACAATAATGTTGTAAGCGGTGCTTCCCGCTTCGGCATAATAGCTTTCTTCAACCACTATTGAGCCGTCTTCGTTAATGGTGAAATATATGTATTCTGAAAGTGGTAAAAATCCGTCGGGCGGGGTTTGTTCGGTCAGACGATAACGAACATTGCATTTTAAGTTATCGAATATAAGCGTTCCCGTGTCTCCTGTTGTTGCGGTTTTTACAACTTCGCCTGATAAAACGTTTCCGTCTGCATCGACAACCTCTAATAGGAAGGTTGCACCCTGAAGTAACATACTTTTTGTGATATCGGTTTTGGTAAGGCGAAGCATTACACGTTTTGTGGTGTTGGTAACGGTCAGCAGTATATTCGGGTTGCCGTCAGAATCGGTTGACTGAATGGGGATACCGTATGATGCCAGCCAGTTTACAAATGCGCCGTCAGCCTTGGCGGCTTCACTGCCTATCATCGTTTCTTTTATCGACCATTCAATTTTGTTGCCGTTTACATATACGGGAAGGTTTTTCCAGGTGTATTGCCAGTTGTTTTCACTGCTTAAAATAACCTGTGGCTGAACACCCGCAATAACGGTGGTGACAAGCTTTCCGTTTGCAAGAAGCTGAAGTGTTACGGGTTGCCATTCGTTTTCGGGGCAGTCCCAATTTTTCTTTGCTGTGACTGATAAAACGTCGGTGCTGTTGCCCACGATAAGAATACCGCTTGTGTATTTTATCATTTCGCTGTTGCCACCGATAATGCCTATATTTTTTTGGTTATCGATATATCCGATTTCAATGTTGCCTATAGGTGAATATCCCGTCGGGGCATTGACTTCTTGAATTATGATATTACCTAAATCATAACTGAAGTTTTGAATTGAAATTTCAAAATAACCGTTTGTGCGACCGCTTAACACGGTGTGTGTGCCGTTTTGCGGGTCGTACAGATAACTGTCAGTTGTGCTGTTATAGGTGAATTTAAGGGGTTGCCCGTTTTGCATCAGACGGAAGGTTGCGCCGCCTATAGATACGCCTGTCAGCGCGTCCTGCTTTTTAATAATAATAGAATTGCTCTTGTTGTAGATATTTGTGAATTGCGCTCTTAAAACTTCATCTATACCTTCATCCAAAGCGTATGTCATACCCTTTACCGAAAGCGACGTGCCCGTACCTGTAACAGACTGATCACCGTGCGCGTCCATAACGGTGTATTCTGAATAAACGCTGAAATTTACAAGCGGGTCATCAAATTGATGTGGATGTTCGGTAATCTGCCACAATTCGCCATAATCTACGTTTGCAATTTCCCACATATAGGTGTCTGTCGCAGAATCGTAGGTGGTGTAGTTGTTAAGATTAAGAACGGTGTTTGTATTTGCCGAAATATCGGTTGCATCAATATAAAAATCGTTTTTTGCTTCGGTAATTAGTTCTTTATTACCGGCAAAGGTTTTATAAACGTGAATAAGACCTTCTTTTTTAACGAGCTTACCGTCAATGTGCCACGCATCGCTTTGCGCTTTGAAAACATACCAACGGATAGCATACTCGCGTTCGTTAAGGTCTTCTGCCTTAACCGGAACACCGCCTACTGAAAGATAACCGGTATTGGCGTATTGAACGAGAGCCGCGAAGATATCATCATCTGCCGGCATACCGCTTAACCATACGCCTTCGGTTCTTTCGCCATACAGTGCGCGGATTTTCTGGTCTGCGCCGTAAGAGTTATCCGAAGTGGTGTCAGCTATATGATAAAGGTCATGAAGCTGATTAACCGAAAGACTTGTATCAATGCCGCCAACATAAGCCGAAAAAAGCTCGTTAGTGTATTTGTTGGAGTCTTGCCCTGTGATGTTACCGTTAGTATCAACCGCAACCGAGTCAAAACGGATAAAGAAGGAAGCTGTCTGAACTGCAGCATATTCCCACACGGCGGTGAGATTTATACTTGCGCCGCTGGCATATTGCAAAAGTTCTTCCCAAACAAGGTTTGTGTTTGGCTGAAGAATGACGTCGGTATTGCCGACCTTCCAGCCCTTAAACTGTATCACACGTGAAAGACCTGTGTTATTACCGTTAACCTTACCTTCAACGCTTTGTTGTGAAACGTTTCGTATAGTCGCAGATGAGCCTTCATTATAGCCATCGGTCACAGTTGTTGTGGAAAGCCCCGAAAGAGTCGGCTTTGAGCTTACTGTAACACCGCTGACTGTTGGGAAAGCGACGTTATAATTTACATTTACGAAGGTAATTGGGCCAATGGTTGTGCCGGTAAAGGATGTTGTATTGTTTATAGTAACCGCTTCACCCGCGGCATAAGTTTTGTTACCGCTTGTCCATTCGTAATTGCCTGTCGGCAGTGTAACGGTCGTGCCTGCACGTACAACCTGTGAGGAAATACTGCCGTTAGGGTATTGATAGGTAACGGTGTAAAAAGCAAATGCCGTGCTTGATGCCGAGCCGTTATTTGGTATTATTCTCACATATCTTGCCGCTTTTGAAGCGGTGCTTCTTTGTCGGTAAGCGATTGTGGTTGTAACTGAACCCATACCTACGTTGTTTGTTGTATAACCTGAATTTTGTGACGTTGAAACCGAAATGTCAAATGAATTATAAACATAATTTGTGCCAAGTGAAGTGTTGACAAGCTTTAAAACGTCATTTGTTGGAATGGTATAGTCATATCGGTTAGAGTTTGATGTTAAAGAATATGGCAGGGTGCCGATACAGGTCCATTTGCCGTCAAGGTAAATATAAAAGTTTGCGTTATAGTTGGCGGTATTTGGATTTTTTTCAACGTTCATAACCATATTGGTTGAACCCTGGTTTGCGTTTGTTGAAGTGTCGGACAAATTTATGTTTTCATTTAAAACAATGTTTGGAAGTTCTTCTTCATTCGATATGGTTGAGTTAAGCTCTTCAACCGTGTCCTTCGACAAGGACATATTATCCACACTGTTTATGTTGGAATTAAGTGTCAGTGCCGAAGTTACCGTGTCGGTAATTACATATTCAAGCGAACGGACGTCGCTTTCACCAAGCAGTGTGAGAATTTCGTTAATGTCGTTTTCCTTTAAAAGCACGATATAACAGTTGCCGTTATGTGTGTGTACACTTTTTTTGCATTTCAAAAAATCGCCGCTATAGCAGTCGTCAGTGTGTGTGTGCTCTTCAATGCCACAACGGATTTCCTGCTCTAAAGCGACTGAATGGGTTACATTAAGGCAGAACAAAGCAACGCAGGCCAGCGCACAAAAAATTGCACTGACTGCGTAAAACAAAATGCTTTTAATATTAAATTGTCGCTTGGATTTAAAAGCATTCATTGTTGGTCACTTCTGAAAAATTATTTTATAGTCTTAAAAGGATTTAGAGAAAACACAACCTTACCGATAAGGCGGTCTTCGGTTACAACACCAATTTCTTCAAGGCGGCTGTCCATTGCAACGTCACGGTTATCACCCAAAACAAAAAAGGCTTTTGCCGGCACGTTGTAAGGAAAATTAACGTTACACTGCCCAAGGTTTTTATCTTTTGCGTAAGGTTCGTCTAATTCTTTGCCGTTGACCGACACAGTACCGAGCACGTCGATAGAAACCTGATTATTTCCCGTTGCTATTACACGGCGCACAATGACCTTGTTGTTATAATAAAAAGCTACGATATCGCCATCATCAATTTTAGCCATTTTATTTACAATAAGAATTTGCCCGTCCTTAAGGGTGGGGGACATACTGCTACCGTAATACTTTACAACAGGCATAACAAAGGTAAACAAATTAAGCAAAAGGGAAACGGTGACAATAACTATCAAAACAATTTTCAAGGTTTGCTTAAACATATGACTTTTAAAAAAGCTTTGCTTTGAAGAATTCTCCACTTTTTTCTCTCCTAAAAAACAGGAAATCCGCATAAACACACAAACTTGTTGAGTGTTTTAATGTCGGCATTTTGTGTTTATATTTTGAAATGTTGAATAACGGAATATAATTATATACTAATACATATTAGCATATTGAAATTACATTATCAAGTCTTTGGCAGGTGTTTTTATTGAAAATTGGTGAAATATATAAAAAGCAGTATAGCCGCTTGGCAATACTGCTTTTAAAAAATTATTTTTCAGGTTTAATAATACCAATAGAAAGGTCTTCAAGTTGTTTTTCATCAACGGGGGAAGGTGCACCTGACATTAATTCACCTGTGTTTGAAACCTTGGGGAAGGCAATAACATCACGAAGTGAATCGCAACCGCACATAATCATTGTCAGTCGGTCAAGACCGATGCCCATACCGCCGTGAGGGGGTGCGCCGTAATGGTAAGCGTCCACAAGGAAGCCGAATTTTTCGGCCGCTTCTTCGTCTGAAAGACCCAAAGCTGCAAACATTTTCTTTTGAAGCTCGGGGTCGGAAATGCGGATAGAGCCGCTTGATAATTCAGTACCGTTAAGCACAAGGTCATAAGCCTTTGCAAACACCTTTTTGGGTGCGGTATCAAGATACTGTAAACATTCATCTAAAGGTGAAGTGAAGGGGTGGTGCATTGCATCCCAGTTGCCGGTTTCTTCGTTATATTCGAAGAAGGGGAATTCGGTAATCCAAAGGAAGTTAAAGCCTTCGGGGATAATGTCAAGGCGTTTTGCAACGGTTAAACGAAGTGCGCCTAAAACTGAAAGACAAATGTTCTTGCGGTCAGCAACGATAAGCACAACGTCACCCTTTTCGGCGCCTGTGCGTTCAATTATTGCTGCCATTTCTTCTTCAGTCATAAACTTAGCGAAAGAACAGGTGGGAGCATCTTCAACCCAACGGATAAAGGCAAGACCCTTTGCACCAATGCCCTTTGCATCTTCGGTTAATTTGTCAATTTCCTTACGGGTATAAACACTTGCCGCATTTTTAGCGGTGATAGCACGAACCGTGCCACCGTTTTTAACCGTATCGGCAAAAACACCAAAACCGCAGTTTTCTACAATGTCCGACAAATCCTTAATCTTCATTTCAAAGCGGGTGTCGGGTTTGTCGCTGCCGTAATCGTTCATCGCTTCGGTATAGGTAAGGCGGGGAAGCGGGGTGGGAATTTCAACGTTTAATACTTCCTTGAAAAGGCGGCTGATAAAGCCTTCGGCAATGGAGAAAATATCCTCCATTTCGACAAAGGACATTTCAAGGTCAATTTGGGTAAATTCGGGCTGACGGTCAGCACGCAAATCTTCGTCGCGGTAGCAACGTGCAAGCTGCATATAACGGTCAAAGCCTGAAAGCATTAAAAGCTGCTTATAAAGCTGAGGTGACTGGGGAAGCGCAAAGAAACTTCCTTTATGCACACGGGAAGGAACAAGATAGTCACGCGCGCCTTCGGGTGTGGATTTAATGAAGGTTGGGGTTTCAATTTCGATAAAGCCGTTTTCATCAAAATAATCGCGTGTCACCTTTGCGATTTTGTGGCGCATTAAAATGTTATTTTGAATAACAGGACGTCTTAAATCAAGGTAACGGTACTTAAGACGCAATTCTTCATTGGCAAGGCTTTTATCTAAAATTTCAAAGGGTGTGGTTTCACTTGCGCCCAAAACCTTAAGGGTGGTAACCTCAATTTCAATATCGCCGGTGGGAATGTCATGGTTAATTGAAGAACGCATTCTTACTTTACCCTGTGCCATAAGTACGTATTCGCTTCGGATAGCGGCTGCTTTTTCAAAAATAGCCTTGTCGGTGTTATCGTCAAAGGCGAGCTGAACAATGCCTGTTCTGTCCCTTAAATCAATAAATATAAGACCGCCGAGGTCACGCTGGCGCTGTACCCAACCGCAAACCACAACTTCTTTTTCTATATCTTCTTTTCTTAAAACACCGCAATAGTGGGTGCGTTTAAGACCATCCATTCTGTCAAGTTGCAAGAAAAACACTCCTATTCTGCTAATGCTTCTGTAAGACTGTCAAGCGCGGCTTTATTGACCGCTGAAAACAGTTCATCACTTAAATTTGAAAGCGAAACGTCAATTTCTTCGCCGTTTTGCATATTTTTAAGTTTGGCTTTGTTAGATTCAAGTTCGCTGTCGCCCAAAACCATTGTGAAGCCTGCGCCAATTTTATCAGCAAACTTCATTTGTGCCTTAAGTCCTCGACCTGCAATATCGGTTTGAACCTTAAAGCCGTCATTTCTCAAAATTGCGCAAAGCTCACTTGCCTTAAGTGAAGCGGCTTCGCCCATTGTGGCAATATAAAGGTCACAGGTGTTGACCTTGGGTAATTCGGTATTCTGGGCCTGTAAAACAAGCATAAGTCTTTCAATTCCCATACCAAAACCTAGGGAAGCGACCTTGGGACCGCCCATCTGACTGATAAGTCCATCATATCTTCCGCCGCCGCAAACGGTGCTTTGTGCACCAATATCACCCGACACAAATTCAAAAACGGTGCGGGTGTAATAATCAAGCCCGCGAACGATATGCGGGTTAACGGTATATTTGACCCCTGCGGCATCAAGATGCTTTTTAACACCTTCAAAATGCGCTTTACAGTCGTCACAAAGGTAATCAAGCACAACGGGTGCGTTTTTACCGAGTTCTGAGCAAACGGGGGATTTACAGTCTAAAATTCGCATGGGGTTGCGGTCAAGCCTGTCCTTACAGGTGGCGCAAAGTGTGTCAATATTTTCGCTGAAATACTGCTTTAATGCGGCCTGAAAGTTTTTGCGGCATTCGGGGCAGCCGATGGAATTGATTTCAAGCGCAATTTTTTCAATACCAACGCTGTCAAGTACCTGTTTTGCAAGCATAATAACTTCAGCGTCGGCATTGGGGGCAGGGGCACCCATACATTCAACACCAAACTGATGGAATTCACGAAGTCGGCCCGCCTGTGGTTTTTCATAACGGTAACAACCTCCGATATAACAAACTTTTACGGGAAGCGCGCCTTGTACCAAGCCCTTTTCAATTGCCGCGCGCACTACACCTGCGGTAAGTTCGGGGCGAAGGGTTATTGAACGGCCACCCTTGTCATTAAAGGTGTACATTTCTTTTTGAACAACGTCGGTTGTGTCGCCCACGCTGCGCTGAAAAACTTCGGTGTGCTCGAAAACGGGAACACGAATTTCTTCATAGCCGTACATACGGGCAATTTCAAGCATTTTGCCTTCAACAAACTGCCATTTATAGCTGTCTTGGGGCAAAATATCATTAGTGCCTTTTATGGCACGGTTAATTTCACTCATAATAATTAAAACTCCGGATTAGTGATTTGCTTTTACAATGTCGCGCCAGTCAAGGTCACCGCGCTCAAGACCGTGGATAAGCATTTCAGCGGTGGCAATATTTGTGGCAACGGGAATGTTGTGAACGTCGCAAAGGCGTAAAAGTGCGCGCTCATCGGGTTCGTTAGGCTTAGGGTTGAGAGGGTCGCGGAACAGGAGTAAAAGGTCGATTTCATCACAGCCAATGCGAGATGCTATCTGCTGTGAGCCACCCTGCGAACCGCTTAAAAATGATGTTATCTCAAGACCTGTCGCGTCGGTAACGATTTTGCCCGTGCCGCCTGTGGCAACAAGGTTATAACGGCTTAAAATGCCGCAATAAGCGATGCAAAACTGTACCATAAGTTCCTTTTTTGCGTCGTGTGCGATAAGTGCAATTGTCATTTTTTCATTTTCCTCTCATATTTTATTTATTTTAGGCAGCAGTATATGCTGACCTGTAAGTCGTTTTGAAATTCTTGTAAGTGCCTTAAAGGCCTTATCTTTAGGCTTTGGTCTTTGACCGACCGAAAGATTTTGAAGCCCTTCGCTTATGGGAACAATGCCGATAAGCTGAAGTTGTGCTTCATCAATAATATCGTCAATGCTTTTATATGCCTTGCGCTTTGAAAATTTATAATCATAACGGTTTAAAATAAGCCGTGTCTGACAGCCCTTTTCGGCCAAAAGACCGCTTACCACCGCGGCATCGCGCACCGTTACCGAATCGGGAAAAGCAACCGTTAAAAACAGCGTTTCTTTCGGCAGGGAAGTGTAAAGTGAAAAATCAATTCCTGCGGGGAAGTCAAAAACAATTATATCATAAAGGTCTTTTACAGAGTTTACAAAATTGGCAAGTGAAAAGGCATCAATAAGCCCTGTTTTTTGCGGTGCGGGAATAAGAAAAAGATTTTCACCCGCGGTGTAAACCGCATCCTCAATTTCGCGACCCTGCATAACGTCCGAAAGGTCTAAAACAATTTCTTTTTCAATGCCGAGCATCAGGTCAAGACACCGAAGCCCTTCATCCATATCTATAAGTAGAACCTTGTAACCAAGTTTTGCAAAAGCAAGTGAAAGCCCCGCCGAAACGGTTGATTTACCGACACCGCCTTTACCTGAGGTTACGGCAAAGATCCTGCCCATTTTGTCACCTCACAAATTAGATAATATTTTAACATAATATAATTTTTTTGTCAATTAATCAAGTACAATAAACGGAAGCTCGTATTCATCGGCACTTTCCTTTGAGAAGAAATATGAATCGAGAATGTCGCGCACAACCGGACCTGCATTAGAACCGTGGCCGCCGTTTTCAATTAAAACCGCAATTGCAATTTGCGGGTTATCGAAGGGAGCAAAAGCAACGAAAACACCGTTATCTTCCGCGCCGTTTACCTGTGAAGTACCAGTTTTACCGCCAACCTTGATGGGGTAATCGCTTAATGCCTGACGGCCGGTACCTTCTTCAGTAACCGAAAGCATACCGTTTTTAACGGCAATATGTGTGCTTTCACTTATTTGAACGGTATTCAAAACTTCGGGTTTGATGGTTTTAATGGTTTCTGACATATCATAGCTTACAATTTGGTTAATAAGGCTTACCTTATAATGGTCGCCGCCGTTTGCAAGCGTGGCGGTATAATTTGCAAGCTGAAGAGGTGTAAAGGCGTTCATTTGTCCGATAGAAATCTGCAAGGTGGTACCGCCCACACGGTCAGAATCGGGCTGTAATAAAAGTCCCGCACTGTCGTTTACTTCAACACCTGTTTTAACACCTAGACCAAACTGCTTGAAGTAATCGGTCAAGGTGGTGGCGCCGATACGTCGACCCATTTCATAGAAGAAATAGTTACAGCTTTTAGAAATTGCAGTATTAAGGTTAAGGTTGCCGTGATAATGCAAGCATTTGGGTTTGTAATCGGCAAAATAATCATAGGTCTGGACACATCTTACTATTTCGCCGTTTCTGTAAACACCCTTTTCAAGCGCCGCAACCGAAACACAGGGCTTAATGGTCGAGCCAATGGGGTAAATGCCTTGGAAAGCGCGGTCCATAAGCGGTTTTGCGGGGTCGGCCGCCAACTGATTATAAAGTTTATTCATTGTGGCCAGGTCATAGGATGGGTAATTTGCTGCCGCTAAAACCTTGCCAGTTGCAATTTCAATGGCAACGGCGGTGCCTGCCTTACAGCTGCCGCCCTTTGACTGAAGATCTTTTATCTTAGCTTGTAGTGAATCCTGTGCTAAACGTTGAATATTTTTATCAAGCGAAAGCATAATCGTTTTGCCTGCAACAGGCTCTTTAGTGACTACACTTTTAATAATACTTCCCTTGGCATCAAGGTAATAGGTTATCTCGCCGTCGATACCGCGAAGATATTCTTCACCCCATTTTTCAATGCCGCTTTTACCGACCTTGTCGTTATATGAATAACCGCGTTGCTTGTAATAATCCCAGTCTTCTTCGAAAATGGGACCTACTGTGCCGATAAGGTTAACGGCCAAAGAAGTGTCGGAATATTCGCGGAAGGGAACAACGTCAATTGAAACACCCTGCAGAATAAATGCAGACTCACTTACACGGCGCATAAATTCGGTGGGGATATCTTCGGCAAAGGTGAAGGGGTAGGAAATTGAAAAGTCCAAAATTTCCATACTGTACCTAACACCCATAATTTTGCGTTGGTCAGTTTTTGAAAAATCTTCAAGCTTATAGCGTTTGACCATTTCATCAAAGCAGTTTTCTGCCGTAGCATATTTTGCAAGGTCAAGCGTTTTTAAAAGCTTGTCTGTTTTTTCATCCTCAATATAAGTATAAGGCGCGGTGGCCGTAATGGGCAGTCTGTCGGTCCATTCGGCTTGATAATCCACAGCAAGGTTTATAAGGGTAAGTATTATTGTGTTTATATTATCTTTTACGTAGGCCTTGTTAAAAATAATGTTATAACCGTCGCGGTTAACGGCAATTTGCCGGCCGTATCGGTCAAGTATTTCACCGCGCGGGGCTTTAATTACCGCCGTGTGCGAGCTTGCCGCCCCAAAGGGAAGGCTTTTCTGAAATTCGCCTGCGGCAGTTACCTGTAAAAAGTAAACCCTTGCCGAAAACAGAATTATCACGGCTATTAACAAAAAGGCCAGTAAATTAATTTCAATTTGGCTTTTTTTCTTAAAAGGCAAGATGAAATTTCCTTTCTTTACGATTTGAGTTTTTCAATGTATTTGTATAAATAGTAAAATGGAAAGATGAAGGCTGCAGTCAGCAAGGCTGAAGGCAGTGAAATCTGAAGTAAGAATGAAAGACTGTAGGTTATTCCTTCCGAAAAGGTGTGAAAAATTACCCACTGAAGCAGATAATAAACCACCGAGCATATAAGTGAAATAACCATTGCCGACGGCAGATTTTTGTTGAAAAGGGTGTTTGAGGTTACTGACACAAACACACCGATAAGCAACAGAATTATAGCGTTAAAGCAATATGAGCCGTGTGCGGAAGAGTCCATAATCATACCCGAAAGGGCGCCCGCAATTGCGGCGGCAAGGGGCGAATTCCAAAGTGAAAAGGACACTAAAAGCGGAATTAAAAGGGTTGTCCCCACGCCGTAAATTTTGATATCCAGAAAGTCGGAATAATGCAATAATGAAATCAAGAAAAATATTATCACGTTAAAGGTGAAAAGCAATGGCTTTTTTAAATTTTTAGGCATAGCTATTCACCGACCTTATCAAGCACACTGCCCTGACCGTCAAATTCGGTTATTACCATAACCTGACGAAGTGCTTCAATATCAGCAAAGGGTGTAACCGTAGCATAAATTGAAGTGTTATATTTGTCATTGCCGATAGCGTCAATTTTACCTATAAGCAAGCCCTTGGGGAAGATACCTTCACCCGAAGTTACAACATAATCACCGATAGCCACGTTGCAGGACCTTGCAAGATTATAAAATTTTGTTTTGCCCGATTTGGCAATTTCAAGATTACCCGAAACCACACCCGAATCGTTTGTGCGGTTATCAAGCGCGCCAAGCGACAATTCGGGGCTTAAAACGGTGGTAACCTTTGCGGTGGTAAGACCTACCTGTGAAACAAAGCCGACAAGACCCGCATCGGTAATAACCGGGTCATAAGCCGAAACACCGTTAAGTGATCCTTTGTTTATAACAAAGCTTTGGTAAGGGTCATCATTGTCGCGCGATATAAGGGTTGCGGCGGTAAACTTAAAATCGGGATGTTCTTCAGCAATTTTTAAATATTTTTTATAAAATTCATTTTCGGATTTGGCTTGTTCAAAATCGGCCAATTGCTCGCGCAGGTCGTTAAGCTCGGACTCAAGCTCGGCATTTTCAAGCATAAGCTTGTTGCCGTCACGAAAGGCTGACACAAAATCCTCAATACCGTTCCAGATACCGTTAACGGCTGAACGGAAGGGTGCGGTTAAGGTGCCCACGATATTTGCCTGCGGAGATAATTGACTGCCGATTATTGAAAATATAACCGAAACCGCAATTAAAGCAATTAAAATTGATAAAATAACTTTAAATTGCTTGCTGCGAAAGAAAAATCGCATAGTTTGACCTCCGAATAATTATCTGAAATGCTTGCCGCGGCGGAAAACGTAATTTTCAAAGCCGCCACTGCCTTCAAGGCGTTTTGCCGTACCAAGTACAACGCAGTCAATGGGGTTTGCGGCAACTGTAACGGGCATACCGGTTTCTTCGGCAATAAGCTCGGCCAGGCCGCGCAATAATGCACCGCCGCCTGTAAGGGTTATGCCGCGGTCGATAATATCAGCCGCAAGCTCGGGCGGGGTTTTTTCTAAAGTAGAGCGTATGGTGTCAATTATCTGTGTAATGGTGTCAGACATTGCTTCGCGCACTTCTTCTGAAGAAATAATAACGTTTTTGGGCAAACCGTCAACCTGATTTCTGCCCTTGATTTCAATGCTGGTTTCGTTTTCGTAAGGCTTGGCAGAGCCGATTTCAATTTTAATTTGTTCGGCAGTGCGTTCACCGATAAGCAGATTATGCTTTTTGCGGATGTAGGTGATAATTGCTTCATCTAAATCATCACCCGCAACGCGGATAGACTGTGCGGTAACAATATCGCCGAGGGAAATAACGGCAACCTCACTTGTACCGCCGCCGATATCAACAATCATATTGCCTGTAGCTTCCCACACGGGAAGACCTGCGCCGACAGCGGCGGCCATCGGTTCTTCCACAAGGTCAACTTCGGTAGCACCTGCCTGCTTTGCGGCATCGTAAACTGCGCGGCTTTCAACCTCGGTCACGCCTGAAGGGACGCATACGACCATTCTTACCCTGTTAAAGAATTTACCCTTAAGCGCAACCTTAACAAAGCGCTTAAGCATTGCGGCAGTAACGTCAAAGTTTGCAATAACACCGTTTTTTAAGGGGCGCACAGCCACAATAGAGCCGGGGGTACGGCCAATCATATCCTTTGCTTCCTGACCGACAGCCCTTACAGCATCGTTTCTTATATCATAAGCCACAACAGATGGCTCTCTCATAATAATTCCCTTGCCCTTGTGGCAAACAAGGGTATTGGCGGTGCCAAGGTCAACACCTATATCTGTAGTAAACATATTATTCTCCTGTCTGTTAAATTTCGGGTACTATAAAGGTAATGGCGCCGTGAATATTCTCAACATTAATGGGTCCGTCCCCCTTGGCATACTCGCCGTCAAGGGTCCACGAAACTTCTTCATCGGCTTCGATAAGCATTTTGTCGGAACGGAAAAATTCCATACCTTCACGGTCAAATTCGTGTTTTAAAATGCCGTCAACCAAAGGCTGAAGCTTAACAATATTGTCAGGGTTGCGGATTAAAATTACTTCAAAAATGCCGTCATTAAGACCAACGGGGGTTTTGTCGTATTTAACAATGCCGCCAACCGAAAGCGCGTTTGAAATTGCACCGAAGAGAAAATCACCTTCAACGACGTTGTCTTCGGTTGTGATTTTCATGTGTATCGGCTTTATCGAGCCAAGGCTTTTAATGCCTTCAAAGAAATATGCACTTTGACCCAATACGTTTTTAACCTCCTGCGGGGCAGAATAGGATGCACTTGTAAACGCACCGAAGGAAGCAGTGTATGAAAAATATCTTTCGTTAAAGCGGCCGATGTCAAGCCTTATCTTTTTGCCGTTTATAATATCCTTTGCGGCGGTTTCAATATTTCTTGAAATATTAAGCCCGCTTGACCATTCGTTCAGGGTGCCGGATGGGATATAACCCAACGGAATTTCATTACCCGAATTCATAATGCCTTCAATAACTTCATTAAGTGTGCCGTCACCGCCGCACACAACGATAAGGTCAAAATCATCGTGCCTCAGTTTTTCAACGTATTGTGTGGCGTCACCCTTTGCCTTTGTGGGATAAACCGAAACAAGATAGTCGGCGTAAGAAAAGACTTCAACAACCTTTAATAATTCGGTATACATTTTGGCACGACCCGAACACGGGTTTACAACGAGCAGTAACTTTTTGTTATCCATATTAATCACCTGTAATCAATTGGTAATGTGGCGGTTGCATTGAGAGAACAGTCCCCAACGTTTCCGTCGTGATATTCATAAATTGCCTGTGCGCCTACCATAGCCGCGTTATCACCGCAATATTTAAGCGGTGGGTAGTAAAGTGAATATCCTTTTTTGTTGCACTCCTCATCTAATCTTCGGCGAAGCTCACTGTTGGCTGAAACACCGCCTGCAACAGCAATGGTGCGGTATCCCGTTTTTTCGGCCGCCGCCATTGTGTTTTTTATAAGCAGGTCGCAAACGCGCTGTCTTACCGTTGCACACAAAACCGGCACGTCAATTTCGGTGCCCTTTTGGTTTGAATTGTGTACTAAATTTATAACAGCGGTCTTAAGACCTGAAAAGCTGAAATCAAATTCGCCGCCCGTAACCTTAGGGTGGGGAAGCGGATATTTTAGGTGGTCGGGTTCGGTTGCAATTTTATCAAGGGTCACACCGCCCGGGTAGGAAAGACCCATCTGTCGCGCCACCTTATCAAAGCATTCGCCTGCGGCATCATCCCGGGTCTGACCGATAATTTCAAATTTTGTATAGCTTTCAACCTTAGCAATAACCGTATTACCGCCCGATACCAAAAGGCATAAAAACGGGGGCTTAAGGTCGGGGTGGGCAAGATAGTTTGCTGCAATGTGTGACCGCAAATGGTGAACGGGTATAAGCGGTACGCCAAGCGATAACGCAAGACCCTTTGCGAAGTTAACCCCTACAAGCAATGCACCGATAAGGCCCGGTGCAAAGGTGACGGCAACCGCTTCAATATCATCATAGGTAAGCCCTGCCTGCTTTAAGGCTTCATCACACACGGCAGAAATTGCTTCGGTATGGCGGCGGGAAGCGATTTCGGGTACTACCCCGCCGTATATTTTATGCTCTTCAATTTGGGTTGAAACAATGTTTGAAAGCACTGTGCGGTCTTCAACAATTGCGACCGACGTTTCATCGCACGAGCTTTCAATGGCTAAAATTTTCAAAATATCAAAACCTTTTTGTCATAATAAGGGCATCTTCCTTGGGGTCGTCGTAAAAATTTTTGCGAAGCCCTTCAGTTTTATAGCCAAACCTTTCGTAAAGTGAAATTGCGGTTTGGTTTGACTGCCTTACTTCAAGCGAAATAAAGCAAAGCCCGTGTAATTTTGCAAAGTCATCAAGTTTAGTTAAAAGTGCTGAAGCAACACCCATATTTCTGTATTGCGGCAGGGTGGCAAGGTTGGTGATATAGCCTTCATCCAGAATTACCGAAATGCCGACGTACCCCATAACACAGCCTGCCTTTTCAAAAACCAGAAAATGTGTGCGGTTGTTTTGCGCTTCAATTATGCCGTCTTTAGTCCAGGGATGTGAAAAGCATTGGTTTTCAATTTCTACTACGGCATCAACGTGGCTGTCAGTCATAACGGTTACTCTTCCAAAACGGTTGTAAAGTGCTTTGATAATTTCATCGCGGCATTTGCGGTAAACGGTAATATCACCGCCAAAGGGGTCGCTTATTCCGTCACCCAGCACTTCACATTCAATTCCCAAAGCGTTAAGATAATCACTGTGGCTTTTTGACATACAAATTATTGTGTCGAAATTTTCAATGTCATTGGGGGTAATCTGCTTTGAAAGGTGGGCAGAAATGTCAATATCAATTTCACGCATCACTGCGGCAGAGTTTTCACTGACAGGACTACCGTCAGCTGTAAGACCGCGGCTTTCACAATAAAAACCAAGAGTTTTTAAATAGCCTTCTGCCATAGGGCTGCGGCAGGTGTTACCTGTGCAAACAAATAAAACCTTCATCAAATTTTGCTCCCAAGCCAGGTTTTGCCGTAAGCGGCATCGGCTGTTAAGGTAACCGCCATTTTTGTGGCATTTTCCATTTCAAATTTTAAAATTTCACAAACGGTAGTGGCATCCTGTTCGTTACATTCAACGATAAGCTCATCGTGTACCTGTAAAATAAGCTTTGCGGTGGGAATTTCTTTTTCCAAACGGTTAAACACCTTAACCATTGCAAGCTTTATAATATCTGCTGCCGTACCCTGAATGGGGGCGTTGCGGGCGACACGCTCACCAAATGCGCGTATCATACCGTTAGAATTCTGAAGCTCGGGCAAATAACGTTTTCTGCCGAAAAGGGTAGTAACGTAACCGTTTTGCTTTGCATCATTTATGGTGTTTTCCATATAAGCGGCAACCTTTGGGTAGGTTGCAAGGTAAGATTTAATATAATCATCGGCTTCTTTTCGGCTGACACCGATATCTTTTGCAAGTGAAAATGCGCCGATACCGTAAACTATACCGAAATTAACCGCTTTTGCACGACTGCGAAGTACGGGGGTTACCATTTCAATGGGTAAACCGAAAACCTGCGCGGCGGTGGCTGTGTGAATATCGGCACCGCTGTTAAAAGCGTTTATCATATTTTCGTCACCCGACATACTTGCCAGAACACGAAGCTCAATTTGTGAATAGTCGGCATCGACTAACACCTTGCCGTCCCCCGCAACAAAAAATTCGCGCAGACGCTTGCCTTCGTTTGTGCGGACAGGTATATTTTGTAAATTTGGTTCAAGTGAACTGATTCTGCCTGTTCTTGTTTCGGTCTGATTAAAGGTGGTGTGGATTTTGCCGTCTTCCTTAACACATTCCTGCAAGCCGTCGGTATAGGTTGATTTTAATTTTGCAAGTGTGCGGTATTCAAGTAAAAGCGACACCGCGGGGTGAAGGTCCTTAAGCTCCTCCAAAACCTCGGCATTGGTGCTGTAACCGCTTTTGGTCTTTTTCTTTGCGGGAAGCCCAAGCTTTTCAAAAAGGGCAACACCCAACTGTTTCGGTGAGTTAAGATTAAATTCATAACCGACTAAATCGAAAATTTCTTTTTCAATTACGGTAATGCGGTCACCTAGCTCTTGCGACATTGCTTTAAGACCGTCAAGGTCAACTGAAAAACCGACGAGCTCCATATCACCAAGAACCTTGGCAAGGGGCATTTCAATGTTATTAAACAACTCGGTTTGTCCGCTTCGTTCAAGCTCGTTTTGTAAAAGGTCGCAACAGTCATCAAACAATGCGGCATTTTTAATTATATCATCAGCGTCATTATCAAACTGCGGCATAACTGCGCCGTACTCCTGCCAAAGGCGGTCGACGTCATAGCTTGAAGCTGAAGGGTTGCAGACATAAGCCGCAAGCAAAGCGTCAAAAATGACGTTTTCGGTATTTCTGAATTTTTTGTATAAATTTTTATAATCGTAAACGCGTTTTTTAATACTGCCGTCTTTTAACACGTGGGCAATATAAGCCTCATCACATATAAATGCGTTACCATCACTTATAACCGCCCATTCGCCGTTTTCGCAGTAAAGGGTTGCACTGTCGCCAACAATCGGTAAACCGCCAACTGAAAGAGTTTTAACCGTGCCCTTGCTTTCGGATGCGGGGGTGCTGTCGGCATGAAGACCCATTTTCTCCATAATTTTGAAAAGCTCAAGCCCTGTCATAAAGCGGGCAAGCTTTTGTGTATCCTGCGGTTTATATTTATAATCTTCAAGCTTTTCATTAATTGGTGCAGTTTTGCAGATTGTGCCAAGCTCACGGCTCAAAAAGGCGTTATCCTTATCGGCAATAAGCTTTGCTTTAACACCCGCTTTAATGTCAAGCGCGTCAATATTTTCATAAATATAATCAATGCTGTGAAAACGGTTGATAAGGTCGGTAGCGGTCTTTTCACCGACACCCGCAACACCTGGGATATTATCCGAAGAGTCACCCATAAGGGCTTTAAGCTCAATCATTTCGTTGGGGGTAAGACCGTATTTTAAATCAAGCTCGTCAACGGTATAGTTTATAATTTCAGGCTTGCCCATTTTGGTGGTGGCAAGTAAAACGCGGGTTTTGTCTGAAATAAGCTGTAATGAATCACGGTCACCTGTGGATATAACGCATGTCTGACCGTTTTCTTCACAAAGGCGGGCAAGAGTGCCCAAAATATCATCGGCTTCAAAGCCTTCACATTCAAGCCTTACATAGCCTGCCAAATCAAGCCATTCTTTCAAAAGGGGCATTTGCTGGCGAAGCTCATCAGGCATACCTTTTCGGCCTGCTTTATATGCTTCGTACTTCAAATGACGGAAGGTGGGTGCCTTAAGGTCAAACGCAACAACGACACCGTCGGGTTTTTCCATTTCCTCCAAACGGTGAAGAATGTTTATAAAACCATAAATAGCATTAGTGTACTGACCGTTTTTGGTGGTCAGCATTTTAATGCCGTAAAAGGCGCGGTTTATTAAGCTGTTACCGTCAATTGCAAGTAACTTCATTACAATACCTCTTTTAAAATTACATATATATAATAGATTATATCACCTTTTTACCGATATGTCACCATATTTTTATAAAAAAAATTGACACTTTTTATTTTTTTAGGTATAATCGGGTTTATGAAAATAAAAAACATTGAAATTAATGGCTTTGCTGCTCTGGCTCCAATGGCGGGTGTCGCCGACAGAGCTATGAGAGAAATATGTGTAAAATACGGCGCAGGCTTTACGGTGGGTGAGCTTACAAGCTCTAAAGGTGTGTCGCTTGGCGATAAAAAATCCTTTGGGCTTTTGACTTGCTCGGATAAAGAAAGACCAACCGCTTCACAGCTTTTCGGAAGTGACCCCGAAACAATGGCTGATGCCGCCCAAAAAGCGCTTGCTTTCAAGCCCGATTTTATTGATATAAATATGGGCTGTCCCGCACCAAAGGTGGCAGGAAACGGTGGCGGCAGTGCGCTTATGCGTGACCCTGTTCTGGCTGAAAAAATCGTAAAAGCGGTGGTTAATGCTGTGGATATTCCCGTAACGGTCAAAATGAGAACCGGGTGGGACAGCGATAATTTAACCGCTGTCGAGCTTGCAAAAAGGTGCGAAAACGCGGGTGCTTCAATGTTGACTGTCCATGGCAGAACAAGGGTACAGATGTATGCCCCCGGCATTGATTATGACACTATAAAAGCGGTTAAAAATGCAGTAAAAATTCCCGTTGTGGCAAACGGTGACGTTACTGACGGAAAATCAGCTGAAAATATGCTTGAAATTACGGGGTGTGACTATTTGATGGTGGGTCGCGCCGCGCAGGGAAACCCCTTTGTTTTCAGTGAAATCAATGCATATTTAAGGGGTGAAGGCTATACACCGCCCACCCTTGAAGAAAAGTTTAAGGTTTTGATGGAACAGGTAGACTTAATGCTGAAATATAAAGACCCCCACAATGCAATTTTGGAATCGCGTAAGCACACAGCCTGGTATATGACAGGGCTTAAGGGTGCCGCAAATCTTAGACGTATGTGCGGGGAAATTTCAAGCATTTCGGATATTGAAAAAATTATTGATTTAGCCCTTGAACAAAACAAGGATTTGTGATATTATCGTAGGGTAGAGCGAATAATCCGAACTCCGTTTTTAAAAGGCGGATTTTCACTCATACTTTGTTAAAATACTCGTTAATCCGTTAGGATTAACTGCGTTTTGTGCCTTGTCTGAATAAAAATCCGCTCTTTTTAAAATCTTTGACCTCAAAGAGAGAATATTTTGAGTGATTTTTATTCAATAAGGGTGCAGTAAGGCTGTCGCCTTACAAGAACGGATTGGGTAAAAAGCGCCGAAATAAGCCACTTTGAGGCGGGTTCGGATTATTTGCTCTACCCTATACAGCCGTAATGGCCGCAATTTTTTCTTTAATAATACTAACCTTAGGCATTGTTGCCGTATAGGAGGAAACTTCACGAATGGTTTCGCCGTCAATTTGTAATGCTACCGGCCTATCAAACTCAACCGTTATTTCATTGCCT
>JAZNOE010000046.1:0-36966 GCA_045580625.1 Acutalibacteraceae bacterium
TTGATAATTTTGTGTATTACATAATATACATGTTAAAAATGCAACTTAATTTCAATACGAGGTGTTATAATGGATTTTGAAAAACTTATTACCGAACGATATTCTGTAAGAAATTTTAGGCCTGAGCATCTGCCACAGGCGGTTATTGATAAAATTCTTGAGGCGGGGCACAAAGCTCCGACCGGTTGCAATTATCAGCCACAAAGAATTCTTGTCCTTAATGCCGATGAGGCTATTGCAAAACTTAAAAATTGCACCAAGTGTCATTTCAATGCACCAACGGCAATGCTTGTTTGTCATAACAAGGAAGAAAGTTGGGTGAGAAAATACGATGGCGCCCAATCATCTTCCGTGGACGCTGTAATTGTTGCAACTCATATGATGCTTGAGGCATATAATATTGGGGTTGGGTGTTGTTGGGTGATGCATTTTGATCCTAACGCAATGCGTGAAAGTTTTAATATTCCTGACAATGTTGAACCCGTTGCCCTTCTTGTAATGGGATATCCTACGGATGATGCAAAGCCACTTGATTTGCACAACCAATTTCGCCCTATGAACGAAGTTGTTTTTTATGATGAGTTCTAAAGTAATAATATAATTTGGTAATACATCCAAAATTCAAAACACAAAATTCCGAACAGTATAAATTCTTTTAATAACAAATACTAACATCACGATTTGAAATTAAAGGAGATTTTTTACACGCTTTGCGTGACAAGGTTCTCGGATATCCATTCAAAATCTTTGATTTTGCAAATGGGTGAGGTTCTTATATATGAAAGCAACAGGTATTGTAAGACGTATAGAGACTCGTGTTATAATAACACAAAAGTGCGATAAAGCCTTATAAACACTGGGTTTTTGAGCAGTTTTTGAAGAAAAATTTTTGACAAAAACAGCATTTTTTTGACCTATACATAGCAAAAGCGAGGTGATGTCACCTCGCTGTTTTGGTTATTTCTGCTCTAAATATGTCAATTTGCCCCTTTGCCATTTTTTATTCTTATTAAAACGATATTTATTTGGTTCACCCATATAAAATACACCATCACCGAGTATACCAAATAGATATTTTTTCACAACAAGAATGTTTCCTTTTTTACCAAGGGAATACAATTCATCAAACATATCATCTTCATCAGGGTGCCAATGAGTTAAAGAACCAACTAAAGTAAAATTGCTAATTATATCAATACATGTATCATAATTATCGCAGTATGCTCGTACATAGGCATTTTTATAAAGGTTCCAAATTAGAATTTCACCGTCTAATTCGGGTTTAGAATGCAAATCCGGCATTTTAAGAAGTTTCTCATATAATTCTTGTGTGGTTATTGAGTTCCTCATAATAACACCTCGCTTAATAATATTATATATTTTCGCAACTTTAAAATCAAGATTAGCAAGTATAAATCTCCTCAAAATACAGATAATAACAACACAATTTGTAGTTTAAGGAGAAATGTATATATGAAAGCAACTGGGATTGTGAGAAGAATTGACGACCTTGGTCGTGTGGTTATACCGAAAGAGATTAGAAGAACAATGAGGATAAGAGAGGGAGACCCGTTGGAAATTTTTACCGATGCGGGCGGGGAAGTAATTTTTAAAAAGTATTCACCCATTGGTGAGATTTCGCCCTTTGCGGCGCAGTGTGCCGATGCGATGAGCGAAGCAACACGCCTGGGTATACTTATCTGCGACCGTGACCATTGCATTGCAGCGGCGGGAATCTCTAAAAAAGAGGTGCTTGAGCGCCGTGTGACTCCAATGCTTGAGGATATTATGGAAAACCGCAAAACAATGGTTTTTGAGGATGAGGTACATCCCGCGCTTGAGGGCGTGGATCGAAAAATGTGTGTGGCGGCGCCTATAATTATTTCGGGTGACGTCAGCGGCGCGGTTGTAATGGTTCAAAGTGACACCCTGTCAAGGTCAAGCGAAAGCGATGAAAAGCTTGTGCGGGTCGCTGCCGCGTTTTTAGGCAAACAGATGGAAGAATAAAAAGCACCCATTGGGTGCTTTTTTAGTTATGATACGCTTCGCGTAGTTGTGTTTGTCTTCTACGAGTTATGAACAGCTTCGCCGTGTTATGAGTTAATGCGTCGCTTCGCTACGGGGATAAATTGGGGTTTATCGCTTACGCGAGGTAAGAGGTAAGAGGTAATAGTGAAGAGGTTAGGTGTCGCTCCGTGACGGATGTAAATAATCTGTAATTTAATTGATATTACCCGTAGGGGCGATTCACGAATCGCCCGTTGCGAATAACTATTTTTTTCGGACAATTCGTGAATTGTCCCTACGATGTGCCGCCAATTAAACAGAGCGATAAACTATAATTTGTTCTACAATATAGATTTTAAACATAATTTATAAGTGAACAATTTTTAAGGGTGATAGCGTGTTAAAAAAACGGTTTACGGTGCTTTTGTGTCTTTTTATAATTTGTGCATCAATTTATATCGCACAGGTTGGCATTTCACCCGCGGTTACGGTTGCGTCCCAAATTTATCCCAGACAAACTGTTATTATAGATGCAGGACATGGCGGTGAAGACGGCGGGGCTGTGGCGGCTGACGGCACAATTGAAAAGGATGTTAATTTAAAAATTGCATTGCAGACCGCCAAATTCTTGAAACTTTATGGGTTTGAGGTTATAATGACAAGAGAAGCCGACGTGTCAACCTCAAGCGGCAAAAATTTTATTAAAAGGGAAGACCTTGAAAACCGTCTTAATTTAATGAAAGAAAATCCCGAAGGCATTTTTGTCAGTATTCATTTAAATAAGTTTACTACCTCTGCGGCAAAGGGGTCGCAGGTGTTTTACAGCAAGCAAGAAGGCTCAAAAAAGCTTGGGGATTTAATTCAAAATACAATAATTTCTAATTTGCAACCCCAAAACAAACGGGTAAACAAGCTAGCAACAAGCAGTACATATTTGCTTTATAATGCGGCAGTGCCCGCCGTTTTGGTGGAATGTGGTTTTTTAAGCAATGAAGCCGAGCTTGAGCTTTTAAAGGATAAAACTTACCAGCGAAAGTTGGCTTTTTGTATTGCTCACGGAATTTCAGAATATTTTAAGGAGTCATAAAAATGGCAAAATCAAAGGTTATTTATGTATGCAGTGAATGTGGTTATGAAACCGCAAAATGGATGGGAAAGTGTCCGTCCTGCAATAATTGGGGGACCCTTCAGGAGGATGTCCGCACCGAAGCACCTGCTTCGCGCAGTGCCGCTGTGTATCAAAGTCAGGCCTTTGCACAAACCTTAAGTGAAATTGATACTAACAGTGAAGTTCGCTTTAAAACCGATATTAAGGAGCTTGACCGCGTGCTAGGTGGAGGTATTGTTAAAGGGTCGGTCGTGCTTTTAAGCGGTGACCCGGGAATTGGCAAATCGACCATTCTTTTGCAGATGTGTAAAGCCTTACAAGACAAAATGGAGGTGCTTTACGTATCGGGGGAAGAATCGGCCACACAGATTAAAATGCGCGCTGGTCGCTTGGGAGTCGGCGGTGATAACGTTAAAATAATGACCTCTACCGATGCACAGGCTATTTGCGAATATATCAACACCGCAAAGCCTGATATTGTTATGATAGATTCCATTCAGACAATGACTATAAGCGAGCTTTCGTCCTCTGCGGGAAGCATTGTGCAGGTGCGCGAATGTACAAATATGTTTTTGCGTACGGGCAAAAGCCTTGAAATTCCCGTGTTTATTGTTGGTCACGTTAATAAGGGCGGCGATATTGCAGGGCCGAAGGTTATGGAGCATATTGTTGACACAGTGCTTTATTTTGAAGGTGAAAGAAATCAGTCCTACCGCATTTTAAGGGCAATGAAAAACCGTTTTGGCTCCACCAATGAAATTGGTGTTTTCGAAATGGGTGACAGGGGACTTATGGAGGTTGAAAACCCGTCGGCACACCTACTTTCAGGCCGTATGACCGACGTTTCAGGCACCTGTATCACCTGTGTTATTGAAGGCACTCGCCCCATTTTGTCAGAGGTGCAGGCACTTGTAACTACTACGGGATTCGGTAATCCCCGCCGCACGTCAACCGGCTTTGATTATAACCGTTTAAGCCTTATTCTTGCCGTTTTGGAAAAACGAATGGGTCTTTATTTTTCTAACTTGGATGCGTACCTTAATATTGTCGGCGGTATGCGTATTGACGAGCCTGCGGCTGATTTGGCGGTTGCGCTTTCATTGGTGTCGGGTATGCGCGACGTTGTCATTGATGAAAAAACCGTTGCTTTTGGTGAAATTGGTCTTTCGGGTGAGGTACGTTCGGTATCAAGGGTGGCATTTCGTGTCAACGAAGCCGCACGTCTTGGTTTTACAAAATGTATTTTACCCAAAGCCTGCTTAAAGCAAATTTCCGATTGTCCTGTCGGCATGCAGCTTATCGGCGTCAGCAATCTGAAGCAGGCCATCGCCGCCATTCAGTGACCGCGCAATAAAATGCGGGCAGGAATGTTCGGTTGAATTAATATTACTGCAGTTTTCGAGTGAACAGTATCCATCGTTTTGAAAGCGGCAGTTTTCAGCACATTGAATAATTTTCAAAAAAATCACCCCTTATTGCTTAATATGGGCAAAATTTTTCATTTTATTGACTAAACATATTTTAAATGGTATAATAAATTTATGGAAAATTTGAATTTAATTATAGGTAAAAAACTATTATATTTAAGAAAAAAGAATAAGCTTACACAGGCCGAGCTGGCAGAAAAGCTGAATTATTCCGACAAAGCAATTTCAAAATGGGAAAAGGGAGAATCTCTACCGTCGGTTGAGGTTTTTTATAAAATAAGCAAGCTTTACGGTGTAAGTCTTGATTACATAATAGGCGATGAAACTGTTGACCCCCAGCCAATTAAAAATGATGCGAGAAAGCGTATCTATTTAAACATTACCCATTTGGCAGTGTTAGCGGTTTGGTTTGTGGCGCTTTTGCTGTTTGTGATATTTGATATTATCACCCACACAAGTCAATGGATGGTCTTTGCCTGGGCAACCCCCGCTTCCTTTACGGTTGCTATCATTTTTGACTGTATCTGGCATAAGCGCAAGGGCTTTTTTTGGTTGCTTTCATTGTTTATGTGGTCGCTTCTTCTGTGCTTTGTGCTTCAATTTATGACCTTTAATATATGGAAAATTTTGCTTGTGGGAATTCCGCTTCAAATTGCGGTGTTCATTTGGGCAAGAATGGAGAAAAAATCGTGACACTTCATAACGATTGGGACGAAATTTTAAAGGATGAATGGCAAAAGCCCTATTTGCAGGGGCTTTTTGCTTTTTTAAAGCAGGAATATGCTGAAAATACGGTTTATCCGCCAAAGCGTGACGTTTTTAATGCGCTTAAATATACTTCTTTTGAAGATACAAAGGTGGTTATAATCGGGCAGGACCCGTATCACGGCTTAGGTCAGGCGCACGGGCTTTGCTTTTCTGTGCGCGAAGGGGTTAAGCTTCCGCCGTCGCTTCGAAATATTTATCAGGAGCTTGAGGATGATATTGGCCGAAAATTCACTCCAAACGGCGACCTTACGTATTGGGCGCGGCAGGGTGTTTTAATGCTTAACACTGTACTGACCGTTAGGGAAGGTCAGCCGCAAAGCCATAAGGATATGGGATGGGAAATTTTTACCGACCGCATTATTTCTGAGCTTAATAAAAAAGATACCCCCGTGGTTTTTTTGCTTTGGGGCAAGCCTGCTGAAAATAAGGCGAAAATTATTACAAACCCAATTCATAAAAAGCTTATAACCGTGCATCCAAGTCCGTTGTCGGCTTATCGCGGATTTTTTGGCTGTCGACATTTTTCAAAAGCAAATGAAATTTTAAAAGCAAACGGAATTAACCCTATCAATTGGTGACATTGACATTTTTTGTCAAGAGTGTTATAATACTGTAAAACCTTAAAGGGGAAATGAAAATGAAAACTTCAGGCATTATCCGTCTTGTTGATAAAATGGGTCGTGTGGTCATTCCAAAGGAAATTCGCGACCAGTTAAATATTAAAAGTGACGTTGACAGCCTTGAGATAACTATGAACGGGGACGAGATTATTCTGCGCAAATACAGACCCGCTTGTTTCTTCTGTGACACGTTGGATGAATGTGTTGAGTATGAGGGCTATACTATTTGCGTAAACTGTATTGAAAAGCTTAAAAACCTTAAGGAAGAAATTGAATAATTTTTTTAAAATAACGCCCCAAAAATCTTGACAAAGCCGGTTTTGGGTGGTATAATCCTTTCATATATTGTAAATGCGTTGACGGAATTATTGTTTTTCCCACCCGTTAAGAGAGCCGCCGTTTTGGTGCAAGTGCGGTACGGTAAGAAAAATCAAGTCTCGTTCTTGAGCAGAACGGCTGAAATTTCAGTAAGCTGTTACGGCTTGCCCCGTTACCAAGGCAAAAAGCTTGTTGGAGCTTTGTTGAGTGACCGTTTTTTTAACGGTAATCAGGGTGGTACCGCGAAGATTTTTCGTCCCTGAGATTGTGTTATGCAATCTCAGGGCTTTTTTAATTTTATTTTGTGAGGTTTTTTTATGAAAATCAAAATCTGTGACAGAACATTATCAATGAAGGACAGCTTCAGTTTTAAGGAAAAAATTGAAATTGCGCGTCAGCTTGAAAAGCTGGGTGTTTCGGCAATTGAAATTCACGAATTTGAAAACGTTAAAACCGATACTTTGTTGGTTAAAACAATTGCATATTTTGTTAAAAACGGTGTAATTTCGGTTGCGGCCGTTCCCACAAAACAGGGCATTGATGATGTGGCTGTTGCCTTGGCTACCGCAAGCAAGGGCAGAATCAGAATTGAGCTTCCCGTTTCGGTGGTTGGTATGGAATATAATTGCCATAAAAAGCCCGATAAAATGCTTGTTATGATAAACGACCTTGTTTCTTATGCTAAAACCAAAATAGACGACGTTGAATTTGTTGCAATCGATGCTACCCGCGCCGAAGCTGACTTTTTGAAGGAAGCGGTTGCTACTGCAAGAAATGCAGGCGCCACAATTGTTACCGTTTGCGATACTGCCGCTGAAATGATGCCTGATGAATTCGGCGCATTTGTTAAAGAACTCGGGGTTGACGGTGTTGCTTGTGAAAACAAAAACGGTCTTGCGGTTGCAAATGCCGTTATGGCGGTTAAAAACGGTGCAAACACTATTAAAACCTCTGTTTCTAATGAAATTTCACTTGAAACCTTTGCAGGTGTTATTAAAAACTGCGGCAACAGCTTTGGCTTTGAATCTGACATAAAGTATACCGAGCTTAACCGTATAATAAATCAGATAAACTGGATTTCCGGCAACACAAAGGCTGCAAAGGCTGCTGTTAAGGCTGATTATGAAGATGAATTATCACTTGATAAAAACGATGACAAGCAAACTGTGCTTGACGCGGTAATACGCCTTGGCTATGATTTGTCAGAAGATGATGCATCAAAGGTTTATGAAGAATTTTTGCGCGTGGCCGCTAACCGCAAGGTTACTTCAAAAGAGCTTGATGCCATTGTTGCGGCGGTTGCTCTTCAGGTTGAACCGACCTATAAGCTTGTTAGCTTTGTTGTAAACAGCGGTAACATTTTCACCGCCTCTGCACAGATAACCTTGGACGTTAAGGGTGAAAACAAGCAGGGTATAAGCACGGGCGATGGCCCTATTGATGCGGCTTTCCACGCAATTGAGCAGATTATCGGTTGCCATTATGAATTGGATGATTTCCAGATTCAGTCAGTAACCGAGGGCAAGGGCGCTATCGGTCAGGCGGTTGTTAAGCTTCGTGTAAACGGCAAGCTTTATTCGGGCAACGGCATTTCTACCGATATTATCGCGGCCGCTATTAAGGCTTATATAAATGCTGTAAACAAAATTGTTTACGAGGAGGCATAATTAAACTATGAAATTATCATTTTCTACAAAAGGCTGGCACGGTCGTAGCTTTGATGAATTTTGCGACATTGCAGTTGATTTAAAATTCCAGGGTATTGAGCTTCACAATATTCATAATGAGCTTTTTACCGATCGTGAGGGTGCTTTCAGCAAAACCAATGCCCCAAAGACCGTCAGAAAGCTTTATGAAAAGAAGTTATCCATTCCTTGCATTGACAGTATCTGCAATTTGGCTGATGCTTCTGCAAAGCAGGCGACAATTGATGAAATCACCGCTTGCATAGATATTGCAGACGGCCTTAACATACCTTATATCCGCGTTAAGGCTTATGGCTTTGATGATATGGAATATATTAATTCAGTAATTAGTGAAATTTTGCCCGTTGCAAAGCAAAAGGGTAAGGTTTTATTGATCGAAACCTCAGGTGTGTTTGCCGATACTGCACGTCTTCGCGATTTGCTTGACGGCTTTGCCGATGATGCGCTTTCTGCACTTTGGGATATGCACGCACCTTATTTTTATAACGGTGAGGATGCCGAAACCACAATTAAAAACCTTGGCGCTTACGTTAAGCAGGTGCACCTTAAGGATGCTGTAAAAACCGAAAACGGTGTGGAATTCTGCCTTATGGGCGAAGGTGAAATGCCTATAAGCGATATGGTTTTGGCACTTCGTTCGGTTAATTTCGACGGCTTTGTATCTCTTGAATGGGTGCCTGAGTGGTGTGAAGAAATTGACGATATGGAAATTATTTTTTCACAGTTCGTCACCTTTATGAAGCAGTTCAGCGACACTTCAAAAAGTGATAATTCACTTTATTATAACCGTGCACATACAGGTGTTTACGTTTGGGAAAAGGACCGTCTTATCGACTGCACTTTCTCACAAATGCTTGACCGCATTGTTGAAGAATTCCCCGACCAGTACGCCTTTAAATACACAACCCTTGACTATACAAGAACATACAGTGAATTCCGCGACGACGTTGACAATTTTGCACGTTCTTTAATATCTTTGGGTGTTAAGCCCGGCACACACGTGGCTGTATGGGCTTCAAACGTTCCTCAGTGGTATATTACCTTCTGGGCTTGCGTTAAAATCGGCGCAGTTCTTGTAACGGTAAATACCGCATATAAAATACATGAGATAGAATATTTGCTCCGTCAGTCTGACACACACACCTTGGTTATGACTGAAGGCGCGAAGGACTGCAAATACGGTGAAATCATTGCAGAGCTCTGTCCCGAGCTTGAAAACACCAAGCCCGGTGAGCCGCTTCACAGCAAGCGCTTGCCCTTCCTTAGAAATGCAATTACCGTCGGCTTTAAGCAAAAGGGTTGTCTTACCTGGGCTGATGCCGTTCAGCGCGCAGGTCAGGTTCCCCTTTCAGAGGTTTACCGTATGGCCGCTAAGGTTGATAAGGACGACGTTTGCAATATGCAGTATACATCGGGTACAACGGGCTTCCCAAAGGGTGTAATGCTGACTCACTACAACGTTGTAAATAACGGTAAATTCATCGGTGACCAGATGGAGCTTTCCACCGCTGACAGAATGATGATTCAGGTACCTATGTTCCACTGCTTCGGTATGGTGCTTTCAATGACTGCCGCAATGACTCACGGCGCTACAATGTGTCCGCTTCCGTACTTCTCACCAAAGTCGGCTTTGGCTTGCGTAAATAGTGAGCATATCACAACCTTTAACGGTGTTCCCACAATGTTTATTGCAATGATGGAGCATCCCGATTTCGAAAAAACCGACTTTTCATATATGCGTGTGGGAATTATGGCGGGTGCAAACTGTCCTGCTGACCTTATGAAGCGCGCAACCGTTGTTATGAATATGAAGGAAATCGTTTCTGTTTACGGTCAGACCGAGGCTGCCCCCGGCTGTACTATGAGCCGTTATTACGATAACTTAACCGTTCGTACCGAAACTGTCGGCAGTGCTTTTGCAAACGTTGAATGTAAAATCATTAACCCTGAAACAGGTGAGGATTGTCCGAACGGTGTTAACGGCGAATTTGTTGCCCGTGGATATAACATAATGAAGGGTTATTATAAAATGCCTAAGGCAACCGCAGAAGCCATTGATAAAGACGGCTGGCTTCACACAGGTGACCTTGCTTGTAAGGATGATGACGGCAATTATCGTATAACAGGACGTCTTAAGGATATGATAATCAGAGGCGGTGAAAATATTTACCCCAAGGAAATTGAGGAATTTATTTACACCTGCCCGAAGGTAAGCGACGTCCAGGTCATTGGTGTGCCGGATGAAAAATACGGTGAAGAAATTATGGCTTGTATCATTCTTAAGGAAGGCGAAACAATGACCGAGGAAGAAATGCGCACCTACATTGCCGACCATATGGCAAGGCATAAGGTTCCGCGTTATTATGATTTTGTGGATTCCTTCCCGATGAATGCCGCAGGCAAAATTTTGAAATATAAGATGCGTGAAAACGCAGTTAAGAAATTAGGACTTTAAGGTGAATTTTTTAAATGGTTAACGGAATAAAGGTTATTGACGCACATTGTCATATTTATCCCGAAAAAATTGCCGAACGTGCTGTTAAAGGGACTGACAATTTTTATAAATGTCAGTCCTTTTGTAAAGGTACTGTAAGCGATTTATTAAACGAGGGTGAAAAGGCGGGAATAGACCATTTCATTGTGCAGTCGGTTGCAACAACCCCAAAACAGGTTAAAAGCATTAACGAATTTATTGCACAGTCGGTAAAGGACGCTGACGGCAAAATGACAGGTCTTGGAACTTTACACCCCGACAGTGATGACATAAAGGGCGATATTGCGCATTTAATGGAGCTTGGGCTTTTGGGCGTTAAGCTTCACCCCGATATTCAGGCCTTTAAAATTGATGACTGGCGTTGCCTTAAAATTTATGAAGAATGTGAAAAGCAAGGGCTTAAAATTTTAATGCACACGGGGGATAAGCGTTATGATTATTCTAATCCAAACCGTCTTTTGCCGATTTTAGATATTTATAAAAACTTAACTGTAATCGGTGCGCATTTCGGCGGTTGGTCTATTTGGGATACCGCGCCCGACGTTTACGCAGGTATACCGAATTTTTACGTTGACTGTTCTTCAAGCTTTCCGTGGATATCTAAAGAAACGGCCTTGAAGGTGATTAGAAAATACGGTGCTGACAAGGTGCTTTTCGGTACCGATTATCCAATGTGGTCCCCGTCAAAAGAATTAGAATATTTTTTGTCACTTCCACTTGAAAAAAATGAAATAAGTAGTATACTTAATATGAATGCAATTAAACTTTTTGACCTGGAGGCAAAAATATGAGCGAATTTAAAATGGGCACCAAATGTGTTCAGGGCGGCTATACCCCTAAAAACGGTGAGCCTCGCCAAATTCCGATATATCAAAGTACAACCTATAAATATGACACAAGTGAGGATATGGGCAAGCTTTTTGACCTTGAAGCCAGCGGATATTTTTATGCCCGCCTTCAAAACCCGACTTGTGATTACGTTGCCGCAAAAATTTGCGAAATGGAAGGCGGCACTGCCGCAATGCTGACCTCATCGGGTCAGGCGGCGTCCTTCTTCTCAATTTTCAATATTGCAGGCTGTGGTGACCACGTTATTGCTTCTTCTGCAATTTACGGCGGCACTTATAATCTTTTTGCAGTTACCTTAAAGCGTATGGGCATTGAATTCACCTTTGTTGACCCTGACTGCAGTGAAGAAGAATTACAGGCTGCATTCAGACCTAACACAAAGGCAGTTTTCGGTGAAACCATCGCAAACCCTGCTTTAAACGTTATGGATATTGAAAAGTTTGCTAAGGTTGCTCACGAAAACGGTGTTCCGCTTATTGTGGATAACACCTTTGCAACCCCTGTTCAGTGCAGACCCTTTGAATGGGGCGCAGATATCGTTATCCATTCAACTACAAAGTATATGGACGGTCACGCAAGTGCCGTTGGCGGTTGCATTGTTGACAGCGGTAAATTTGACTGGACCAAATATCCCGAAAAATATCCCGGTCTTTGCACACCTGATGAAAGTTATCACGGTGTAACCTATACCGAACGCTTCGGTATTGAAGGTGCTTATATTACAAAGGCTACCGCACAGCTAATGCGTGACTTTGGTTGCTGTCAGCAGGCTCAGACCGCTTACGTTTTGGGCCTTGGTCTTGAAAGTCTGCATTTAAGAATTAAAAAACACGCTGAAAATGCCGTTGCAGTTGCAAAGGCTTTAAAGGCGGATGACCGCATTGCTTGGGTTCGTTGTCCCCACCTTGAAGGCGACAAGAATTATGAACTCGCAATGAAATATATGCCCAACGGCGGTTGTGGTGTTGTAAGCTTTGGCGTTAAGGGTGGCAGAGCCGCTGCAGAAGCCTTTATGAAGCAATTAAAATTGGCTTCAATTGCAACCCACGTTGCAGATGCTCGCACCTGCTGCTTGCATCCTGCAAATGCAACCCACCGTCAGATGAATGATGATGAATTATCAGCCGCAGGCATTACCCCTGACCTTATCCGTTTTTCTTGCGGTATAGAGGATGCAGAGGATATTATTGCCGACATTATGCAGGCACTTGATAAAATTTAAGAAAGTTAGGATAATTTATGCCGATAAGAATACCAAACGATTTACCGGCCGTTAAAACTTTGCTGGACGAAAATATCTTTGTTATGACCGAAACACGCGCCATCACACAGGATATCCGTCCCCTTAAAATTTTGCTTTTAAACCTTATGCCCAAAAAGATTGAAACCGAAACACAGCTTTCGCGCCTTTTGGGCAATTCACCCCTTCAGGTTGAATTGGAGCTTATCCATACAAAAAGCCACAAGTCCAAAAACACCCCCGCCGAGCATCTTCTTGCGTTTTATAAAACCTTTGATGATGTAAAGCACCGCACCTTTGATGGGCTTATAATTACGGGTGCACCTGTTGAAAATATGCCTTTTGAAGAGGTTGAGTATTGGGATGAGCTTTGCGAGATTATGGAATGGAGCAAAACCCACGTTCATTCAACCTTCCATATTTGCTGGGGCGCGCAGGCTGGTCTTTATTACCATTTCGGTATTGATAAAAAGCCTTTGGATAAAAAAATGTTCGGTGTGTTCAAGCACAAGGCCGATTATAAAAAATCAATTTTGTTCCGTGGCTTTGATGATGAGTTTATGGTGCCTCATTCCCGTCATACAACCGTTGATATCGAAGACGTAAGAAAGGTGCCCGAAATTAAAATTTTGGCTTCTTCCGAAGAAGCGGGTGTTTATGCAATGGCAACGGCCGAGGGTAAGCAGATTTTTATAACAGGTCATTCCGAATACGATGCAAACACTTTGGCTAATGAATATTTCAGGGATTTAAACGAAGGTAAACCCATCGAAATACCTAAAAATTACTTCCCCGACGACAACCCGGAAAACGAACCCGTGGTTACCTGGCGTTCACACGCTAATTTGCTTTACAGTAACTGGCTTAATTATTTTGTTTACCAGACAACACCTTATGATATTGAACAGATAAAATAAAAAAATCCGTCCTATGGGACGGATTTTTTTATTTATAGGGTTTAGGGTTGTTTGTTAGATTTAAAATATAATCGGTTGAAGTGCCGTAAAATTTGGCTAAAGCCACAACAAAACGTGTGGGGATTTCGCGTTTACCAATTTCATAATTGCTGTATACGCGTTGGTCTATACCCAAATATGCCGCAACCTGTTTTTGAACCAGATCTTTATCTTCACGTAAATCCTTAAGTCGTTGATAATACATATTAATCACCATATATAAGTATATGTACTATCAAAAAATAGTATTGATTTTACTATCAAAATATAGTAAAATCTTCGGTGTGGAGTTGATTTGGATGTTTTATAAAAGAAAAGATGCGTGTAAATGTGTGTATTGTGAACATTATTTTGCAGTAAAATATGAAAATGATTATTTTGTGCTTGACCGCGGCATTTGTAAAAAATATGATATTTTACGTAAGCCTGAAGATAATATATGCGATTTTTTTATTTTAAAATGCGGTGTGCATACAGAAAAATGGTACCCTAATAAAAAATAAAACCTTTATGCTTTCACATAAAGGCTTTAATATTATTCCAAAATATAGATTTCGGCTTGGCGTACACCAAAGCTTACGCATTGACGTTCGGTATCCATAAAAAGGTCAATACCTGTGGGATATTTTCTGATAAATCCGCCGGTATCAGCCGCAACGGCATAACCGTAAATGTATTTACCGTCAACTGTTTTAATAAACATCTTTGTGCCGTAGGGGATAATCTTGGGGTTTACTGCAATGTGACCGGGCTTGGGCCAAACACCTGTTGCAGTTCTGTTACCTGTGTGGGTGTAAGCAGTAGCACGAACGGTCATTTTTGACTTGTACTTAACGGGAACACCGTTAACGTCAAGCTCTATTGTGTTTGCGGGAACAATGGTTGAAACCCAATTTGATGGGTTTGCAGGTATCGGCTTTGTACCAACAAGCTGAACAGCGGTAACAGGCTGTGTCAGAATTGTTGAAGAAACAATTTCCTTTAAAGTTGAAACACCGTTTACGGTTTTTTCGGTGTAATTTACAAGCTTTGTGCCTTTAACACCCGGCTTTGTAACCTTTGTAACGCCTTTGTTAAGTGCTGCGGTGTATTCGCTCTGTGTTTCAAAGGGAATGGCTTCTGTATAAGTTCCGCTTGTGTAACCAATATCGGTATAATCAATATATTCTGTTGTGTTAATTACTGTGTCAAGCGCGGGTTCAACAAAGTCGTGCTCGTCAACAGTAAAGCCGGCTTGCTTTAAGGCTTCGCCTACCGTACCGCCGAAAAATTCAATTTCAGTGGTTTTGTCGTCCTGAGTAATGTAAACGGGGAAACCATAGGTAATCTGCACTGAAGTTGTGCCTTGATAAACATCGGTATTTAGAATTGCGTATTTGTCGGACTTAAACTTCATTTTAGCCATAACCGATGCAACGTTTCTGCTGAGAGAGGTTACGGTATAAGTGGTTTCACCGTCAAAAATTTCAATCTTGTGGATTGACGTGTGCAGTAAAGTAACTACTGCGATTGTAAGGGCGGTAAGCAAGCTTATTGCTCTTAATCGCATACGCTTGTCATTCATAAGCAATGACCAGCAGTACTTTATTTTTTCTATCATCCAATAACTCCTTTAATTTGGGCACAAAAACAAGTGGTTTTTGCGGCCCATTTTTTTCAAAGCCAAAGGTATTATAGCCGTTTTTACCCTAAAAGTCAAAAATTCAAAAGGGGCGAAATTTGGGCAATTTGTTCAAAAAAGGTTACAAAATAAAAGGTTACAAACTTGTAACAATTTAAAAAAACGGCCCAAATTGACATTTTTTAACATTCGTTTTGTGCAAAGTGCCAAAAAATCAACCCTTCGGTTTATATGTTTAGCATAATAAGTGCTAAAATCACTAATAGTAGTGGTTTTTTGTGGGTCATTTTAAAGGTGCAACTAAATGTTGTGTTTTAAAAACTTTACTTTTTTGGGTGATTATGATATATTAAATAGGAAATATATCGGTTTTAAAGGCTTTAAAGCTGTCCGATATACACATTATATGCGGTGCTTTGCAGTTTTATGCAATGTCTGAAAGGTTTATGCTATGCTTTGGTTTTCAAAACGTAAAAAAATAAAAGAAAACCCTGCCCTTCGCGAAATGGATGGCAGGGAAGTAAAATACGTTACCCGTATGTACCGTGATGAAAGCGGTGAACAAAAAAGCCTGATTGTCGGTAAAGCTGGTCGCATTGTTTTAATTGACGGTGAAATAAGGGTGCTTTGCGGTGAAGAGGACGTCTTCCGTTGCGATATGCAAAAGTGTGAATACTTTATTCATATGTCGGGTGACGGCATAACTGTAAAGGGACCCAACTCCGTTACGGGTGAGGATGACCATATTATGATATTTTATAAGTATTATAGGAAATAATTATAACTTCCGCCTTAGTTTTTCTAGGGCGGATTTTTCTATTCTTGACACATAGCTTCTCGAAATACCAAGACGTTTTGCAATATCACGTTGTGTAAGCTCGGGATAACCGCCTATACCGTAGCGAAGCTTTATAATTTCAAGCTCGCGTTCATCTAAAACACCGTTTATTATAAGCCGAAGCTTTTGCAGCTTTAATTTTGTGTCAAGCTCTTCAACAATGTCGCTTTTGTCGGCAATAACGTCAATAAGGGTTAAGGCGTTGCCCTGACCGTCGGTATCTATCGGGTCGCTTATAAAAACGTCCTGCGCGTTCTTTTTAAGACTTCGAAAAAACATTAAAATTTCGTTCTCAATGCATCTTGCGGCATAGGTGGCAAGCCGAATGTTTTTGTCACTTTTAAATGTGGATACTGCTTTTATAAGTCCCACTGTGCCGATTGATATCAAGTCATCCTGATCGGCACCTGTGGCGTAATATTTTTTAACAATGTGTGCTACAAGCCGCAGGTTATGCTCAATAAGTGTGTTTCTGGCATCAATGTCACCGTTCTGACTTTTTTGCAAAAGGTCGGTTTCTTCTTCGGCGGTAAGCGGGCGCGGAAAAGCCCCCTTTGTTACAACGTGTAAAGCGAAGAAGTAAATGCTTGATAAAAGCTCTAAAATTAAATTAAACAAAAAATCAACCCCCAAAGTCAATATATGACCGTGGGGGTTTGTCTTATTTAATTAAATAAGTGATAATGTGAAATTAAACTTAATTTCTTTATCATCAAAACGGAATTCAGGGGGTAACTGCGGACCGCAGGAATTTGAACCAAGACCCGAATCCATATAATCTATTCTGACAAAGGTTTTGCCGCTTTTCTTGAGCTCATCAGTATGTGTGGCGGCGGTCAGCTCTTTTGAAGAATAGCTTGACACACAGCAGTCAAGGTCATCACCTGTAAATTTAAGCTTATCAATGTTAAGCATTCTTACACCGGTGTGGTTGCCGTGCTCTTGCGGGAAGATATAGGGCACATATTCATTATCGGCACTTGAATTATAAAGGTTAATTGTTGACGCGTGACGCATATCACGGTAGCTTTCAAGCGGACCGTAACCGAAATAACTGAAGGCGGCATCACTTTCAGGCATTGAAAATTCGAGACCGAAGCGTGGTAGCCAGATAACGCTTTCGCGGATATTACCGTCAAAGCCGAAATCAATGCGACCGTCGGCATAAACCTTTACATTATAATTATACTGCATATAAGGTGTGCGCGAAACACCCGCAAGTGAACCGCGAACCTTAACACCGCCGTCAATTAACTCACATTCATAAATTTTATTAAAGGCTGTGTCAATGTTTTCGCCTTGCCAGATGTTGTAATTACCCCAAAGGGTTTTAATGTTTCTCTCGTTATCTGTCGGGGCGCGCCAGGTGGTAAAGTCCATACGGTCGGCAAGATATTCCTTGCCGTCAACCTTAATGCTTGTAAAGTTGCCGTAATGCTTTGAGAAGGTGTAGATGAAGCGTTCGCCGCTGAATATAACGTCTAGGCGTTCATCCTGCATTTCAGCATAAACGGTATCAACTGCGGGCTTTACAATATTTGCGGGTAATTCGTGCTGTGTAATGGCAATTTCATTGCCGTCTTTATAAAGTCGGCAGGTGATAAATGCGCCCATTTCACAGTCAATTGCGGGAATTTCAATTTTTATTTCTTTGAATTCGTGCGGCTCGATATCTAAAACAAGCTTTTGCTCATTTAAAAGCTTACCGTCGGCTTCAATTTTATAAACAAGCTCACATTCATTAAGATTTGTAAAGTCAAAACGGTTGTAAACCTTTAAAACGCTGTTTTCAAATTCGGTTGAAAGGGGCTGATAAGCGGCCTTAACTTCATAAGAGCCTGCTTTGAAATCGCGGTTGGCAAATACCATACCGTCACAGCAGAAGTTACCGTCGTGGGTAAGCTCGCCTTCGAAATCACCGCCGTATTTTTGAACACCGTTAACTACAACTGTGTGGTCGGCCCATTCCCAAACACAACCGCCAATGCATTTCGGGTATTTGTTGAATACCTCGTTATAATGCCAAACGTCACCGGGACCGTTGCCCATAGCGTGTGAATATTCGCAAAGGAAGTAGGGTTTAGTCTTTTCATCGTTTTCGGCAAAGTCACGAATGATTGAAGGAATATCCGGGTACATAAACGAAAGCACATCAATATTGTCATATATACCCTTACGGCTTGCATCTTCTGCATGGATAAGTCTGCTGTCGTTTAGGGTGCGTGTCCATTTGATCATTTCAACGTGGTTTTTGCCGTGGGCGCTTTCGTTACCTGTTGACCACATTACAATAGAACACTGATTTTTGAAAACAAGGCAGGCGCGCTGCATACGTTCAACGTGTTCGTTTGTCCAGTCATCCCAGCAGGTGGGCCATTCGCCGCTTTCAACGTCATAACCATAGCCGACATTTGCGTTTCTTCTAAGGAAGCCGTGGCTTTCAATATCGGTTTCTAAAATTACGTAAAAGCCCATTTCATCGCAAAGCTCAACAAAATATGGGGTAGGTGGGTAATGTGAAGTTCTCACACAGTTAATGTTAAGCTCCTTCATTTTTTCCAAATCAAAGCGGAGCTCTTCATTGGTCTGGCACCAGCCGTTATATTTGTGTGTATCGTGGTGGTTAACACCGCGAAGCTTTACTGATTTGCCGTTTATAAGCAACTCGTATTTATCCGAAACGGCAATTGTGCGCATACCGATTTTTCTTTCAATAACCTCACCGTTTCTTTCAAAGCGTACGGTGTAAAGGTAAGGCTTTTCGGCATTCCATAAAATCGGGTTTTCAACCGTGAATTCGGCATTTTCACCGTCTGCTGTGGCTAAAATCTTACCGCTTGCATCCATTAAGGTGATTGCGGCGGCCTTATCGGCAGATACCTTAATAACGCTTTCATCGGTCGATAAATCAACGTTTACAATGTGGTCATTGGGGCGCTGTAAAATATAACAGTCGCGGAAGATGCCGTTAAAACGGAAAAAGTCCTGGTCTTCAAGATAACTGCCGCAGCACCATTTATAAACAACGGCGCGCACGGTGTTTTCACCCTTTTGAACATAAGGTGTAACGTCAAATTCGGCCTGAAGGTGACTGCCTTGTGTAAAGCCGACGTACTGACCGTTAATGTAAAGCTGTGCGCAGGAGGAAACACCCTCAAAAATAAAGTAGCATTTGCCCCACAGGTCATTAATTTCAAATACTCTTTCATAAACACCGCAGGGGTTGTCATCGGGAACGTAGGGCGGGTCGCATGGATAGGGGAAGTTGATGTTTGTATAATTGGGGTTTTCATAACCGAGTATCTGCCAGCAAGAAGGTACGGTAATTTCATCCCATTCATCAATATCGCCGTAATAATCAACGTCACGGCTGAAATATTTAAAATTCCATTTACCGTTTAAAAGGTTATATTCCGATTTACCCGTCGGGATATAATAGCTTCGTGGAGCCAAACGGTTTTCACTTGTTTTTAAGGGGTTTTCATAAAAACGCAAGGTAAACTACCTCCTAGTATTTGTTAATCTAATTATAGTTTGACTAAAATAATATTTCAATAACAATTTTATGATATTCTTATAAGAATATTGACCTTAACGCTGACAGTTAAGGTCAATTTATAATATTCTTCCGCGTTTAACCGCTTCTTTGCCAAATTTCTGACGTACTTTATAAAGTGAGTCTTCTACCTTTTCGGTTTTGCGGTCGTTTTCTTCCTGACCGAACATATCAATTTGCTGGGCAGAACATTCTTCCTTTAGATTAATTGCGCGAAGCCCGACAGAACGTAGCGGCTCGGCAAAGTGGTATTGCTCTTTAAAAAGCTCAAACCCACGTTTTGCAAGGGTGATTGCGCAGTTTGTCCCATCGGGAAAGGTCTTGCTGAATTCCCTGACAGACAGTGATGCAGTGCGGATATGCACCTGTACACCTGTGGCATAAAGCTTGTGCTCGCGCAGGGTTTCGCTTATGCTTTCGGCAAAGCCTAAAAAAGCCGCCCACACCTGCTCGTCATTTTCAAAATCCGTGCTTGTGGTGGTGCTTTTACCAACACTTTTGGGCTTGGTTTGCTCTGTAAACGGTACAACGGGTGAATTGTCTTCCCCTAAAGCGTGTTTTTTAAGCTCAATACCGTTTTTTCCCAACAGTCTTAAAAGGGTTTTATCATCACAAAGGGTGATATCACCAATGGTTGTAATGCCAATGCTTTTAAGCTTTTCAAATGTGCTTTTACCGACAAATAAGAGGTCGTTTATCGGTAGCGGCCATACCTTTTGCTTATAATTTTCTTTCGAAATTACGGTCACGGCATCGGGCTTTTTCATATCAGACCCTAATTTCGCGAAAACCTTGTTAAAGCTTACCCCAACTGAAATGGTAAGACCTAATTCGCGCTTTATATCCTTTCGTATTTTGTGCGCAATTTCTTCACCGCTGCCGAAAAGCACGGTGCTGCCGGTGACGTCAAGCCAACATTCATCTATGCCGAAGGGCTCAATCATATCGGTGTACCGACTGTAAATTTCACGTGCTTTAAGTGAATATTCTTCATATTCCTTATAAAGTGGCGGTAGGGTAACAAGGTCACTGCATTTGCGCTTGGCTTCGAAAATGGCTTCGGCAGTTTTAACCCCAAAGCTTTTGGCAATTTCGTTTTTGGCAAGCACAATACCGTGACGGTTTTCGCTGTCACCACATACCGCAACGGGAAGGTCGCGCAGGGTGGGGTTAAAAAGCAATGAAACCGAAGCGAAAAAGTTGTTTAAATCGCAATGAAGTATTATACGGTCTGACATTTTTTCACCCTCCCTCAAATATTTGTTTAAATTATATACTTGTTTTTTAAAAAAGTAAAGGGTAATCAGATTTTAAATTTTTCCAATGCTTTTTTATGCAGTCTTTCGGTGTGGCGCAGGCTGTAATTTATTATGTAGGAAATTTCTTCAAGGCTTTTGCCGCAAGCATATTTTAAAAATAAAATTTCACTTAAAATATTACCGTCGGTTTGGGCGATTCTTTTTTCAATTTCCTGTCTTATAATTTTGCAATTTTCAATTTCTGTTTTATGTTGCTCGGCCGTAATTAGTCCAAGCCGCAGCATATTATCAAGGCGGTTAATTTTCTTTTGCTGTAAAAGATGTTTTTTTAAATATTCTTTTTTATCATTCATTTTTCTTACCTCGAAGCTTTGGTTTAATAAAGGTTACGTACTGACCATAGCTATAGCTCGTGTTATTTTCAAGGTTATATTCATTAAGCTCTTTCATAAGCCGAAAAAGCGGGCTTTCGTTTAAGCGCTTTGTGCGTTTATATTCCGCAAGCCGTAATTTTTCTGCCGCAATTTTGCAATTTTCACTGCAATAGTCATCTTGGTGGGGTTTAAGCCGCGCCCCGCAACAACGGCAGTATTTAATTTGTATTTCTTCGAAATTTTCCGACCTGCAAAACGGACATATATAAAACACTTCAAACGGCGGTGCGGAAAGTCCGTGTGTTTCTAAAACTTTATCGGGTTTTTCAAATTTGCTTTTGCAATTCTTGCAATAATACATAATTTTCTCCTGTGGGGTTGACTTTTACGAAATACGGTATTATAATAATGGTAAATTACTGAATTCCGTACATATTCCTGATTATAATTCGTAATTCAGTAAAAGTCAAGTAAAAATTACGTAATTACGTAAAAACGGTGAGAAAAATGGTTTTTGTTTACGATTTGATAGAAGAGCTTTGTCAAAAAAAGAAGATTACTGTCACCGCGCTTTGCAGAGAGTGTAATATTCCGCGCTCATCGCTTACCGATTATAAGAAGGGAAGAATTAAAAGTCTTTCGGCTGACACCCTTTGCAAAATTGCCGATTATTTTGACGTAAGTGTCGGTTATCTTTGCGGGGAAGAGCATATTGTTTTGTCTGATGAAGCTGTAAAATCTGCTCTTTTTGGTGATGATTTTAAGGTGAGTGATGAAATGTGGCGCGAGCTTTGTCATTATGCCGAATTTTTAAAACAAAAGTATAGCGAAGAATAATTTCTTAAAGCGTGCTTCCAAGTGAAGCACGCTTTAAATTTATAATTTTTTTGCCATAAAATATGACTTTTTTGCGCCTTGATTGACTCTGTTTGTATTGGTAAGTATAATTAAAGCGACATATTTAAGGAGGAGAATATAATGGCAATTAAAAAGCTTTTAACAAACTCTTTATTGCTTGCTTTGTCATTTGTAATGGTCTTACAGCTTACTGCCTGTGGCGGTAAAAAGGCTCAAACCGACAATAAAGAGCCACAGCGTGTTTCAAAATTGCTTTTCCCCAAGCGCGAAAATCCTAATCCCGATATGACACTCATATATTGGTGGGCGCCCAAGCAGGATATTGAAGAAATAAACGCATTGTATGAATCAACCTATGGCGGCAAGGTTACTTTTGTTGAAAAAACCTGGGGTCAACGAACAGCTACTGTTTCTTCATACGTTGCGGCAGGCACACCCTGTGAAGCGTTGCTAATTTCCGAAACGTCGGTTCCTATGTGGCCCTCAAACGGTCTGTTGGAAGAAATACCCATGGATAAGTTGGACGCAAAATCGCCTTATTGGAACTTTGACAGTATGAACACCACCTATACCTTTAACGGTAAGGTTTACGGTTTGGTTTATAAAGAACCGAAGCTTCGCTTTGATGCACTTATTTATAATGCCGAGCTGTTTGAAAAATACGGCGTTAAAACCCCTTACGAGCATTTTAAGGACGGTAATTGGGACTTTACACAGTTCAGAAAAACTGCGGCCGAAATGACAATGGATACAGACGACGATGGTTTTACCGACCTTTTTGGGTTTGATGCCTCTTTTACGGTTATGCATACACTTTGTCAGGCAAATGCCGTAAAGCCGCTTAAGTTTTCAAACAATAAATATTCACTTAACATTGACGACCCCAGATTTTTAGAGGTTTATCAGATGTACAGCGATATGTTCAACGTTGACAGGTCTATAAATCAAAGTGAATGGAAGCATTATCAGAACTTTCTTAACGGCCGCACGGCAATGGCCCAGCTGTCACTTGAGCAGTACGGTCAGCTTCATCTTGACGGTATGAAATACGGTACGGCGGAAATCGGTATTATGCCCAGTGGTACCGCCGCAAACGGCAAATATTTCGGCTGGTCAGAAGGTCATAATTCAATTGCATCTGTTAAGGGAACAAATAATATGGATGCGACTATTGCCTGGATGGAATGTGCAATTTCAGTATGGTTTTCGCTTGCTGAAGAAAGCCCCCGCGAATGTATTGATTATATGTATAAGGCTGAAGAGAAGAAGCGCATTAATGAATTGTCGGCGGCTACAATTGAATTTAAGGATTCCGGTCTTAAATATAATGCCGACGGTGTTGAAGGTCGTGGCTTTATAACCGCAAGCGTTGTAAGCTTTGAATCAATGCTTATGGAAGTGCGTAAAAATAAGTCTTTAATGACCGTTTTAGAAAAATACAGACCTAAGTATCAAAGCGATATTGACATTGTTAATCGGCAGATGGCTGAGGCTGTTAATTAGTAAATTTTGGTATTAGAAAATTGCCCGTGAAAACGGGCAATTTTTTATAAAAAGTGCAAAAATGTCATATTGATAAACAAATTTTACTATGTTACCATTAAAATAAGAAATTATATGTCGTATTATCTTAAAACAACATTAATTTTATTTATTTATAGGAGGCATTTTTTATGAAAAAAACCAATTTATTGGTAAAGGCTTTATTGGTAACCCTTTGTCTTACAATGGTTCTCCAATTGGCTGCTTGTGGCGGCAACGGCGGTAGCAAAGATGAAAAACCCGCAGGTCCGCAGCGTGTTGAAGGCTTGCTTTTTGAAGAGCGCGAAGTTAAAGATGCTAACATCGATCTTCTTATCTTCTGGCCGCCCAAATCTGACATTCAGGAAATTAACTCACTTTACTACAAGAAATACGGTGGCAAGGTAAAGGTAATTGAAAAACAGTGGGATGCTAAAACATCTACCGTTTCTTCTTACGTTGCTGCAGGTACTCCCTGTGAAGTTGTTTTAGTGGCAACTAACGACGTTCCCACAATGGCGGCTTCCGGTCTTTTGGATGAAATCCCCATGGATAAGCTTGATGCAAATTCAAAGTATTTTAACTTTGACCTTATGAACTCTGACTTTACTTATAACGGTAAGGTATATGCAATTAACTATAACGATACAACAGGTACTCGTTTCATTCCCATGGTTTACAATGCTAAGCTCTTTAAGCAGTACGGTGTTAAGACCCCTTACGAGCATTTCAAGGCCGGCAACTGGAACTTTGACCAGTTCCGTAAGACTGCTGCTGAAATGACAATGGACACCGATGATGACGGCTTCGTTGATCTTTTCGGTTTCGATGCAAACCTTGTTGTATTCGGTAGCTTCTTCTCATCAAATGCTGTTCAGCCTGTTAAGTACGTTAACAACAAGTACAGCTTAAACCTTGAAGATCCCCGCGTTCTTGAAGTTTATCAGTTATATTCTGATATGTTTAACATTGACAAGTCAATGAACCAGTCTGAATTTAAGTATTATCAGAACTTCCTTAACGAACGCAGTGCAATGGTTCAGGTTTCTATCGATAGCTATGCACAGTTCTATCTTGACGGTATGGAAAAGGGCGCTGCTGAGCTTTGCATCTTCCCGTCAGGTCCTGCGGCAGGCGGTAAGTACTTCGCTTCTGAAGCAGGTCACACTTCTGTAGCTTCTGTTAAGGGTACCAACAACCTTGATGCAACTCTTGCTTGGGCAGAATGTGCTATCAGCGTATGGCTTGAACTCGGTCAGGACAGCCCCCGCGAAACACTTAACTACTACTGGTCTAAGGAAGAAAAGACACGCATAGACGAATTTAACTCTACAGTTATTCCCTTTAGCGAATCAGGTCTTAAGCACAATGCAGAAGGCGTTCACGGTGTTAACTTCCCGACCGCCAACTGGATTACTGCTCAGAGCATTATGTCTGAAATCCGCAAGAACGTTTCTGTAAGTACCGCTCTTGAAAAATATAAGCCCACCCTTCAGGGTCAGCTTGACAACGTAAATACAATTCTTGCAGGCGGCACTGTTGCTCAGTAAGTAAAACAAAAACAAAATCACCCGTGAAAACGGGTGATTTTTTTATGCAGCAAATTAGGTTTTAGCGGTTAGATGAATTAAATTAATAATGTAGGGAATGGATTTATCCATTCCGCAAAAACGGTATTATAAAACGGAACGGATTAATCCGTTCCCTGCAATTTCTTGAAATACAACCAAGCGATAAACTATAATTTGAAACAAAGGCCAAAAGCAACACCCTTGCATTGAGCAAGGGTGTTTAAAATTATAACGAATATTTATTTGAGTAACGTTTAAATTCATCCATAAACTTATCGTTTTCGGTAGATTTAATTGCATTAAGATATTTATGTGCATCAAGCTTATCACCGCTAAGCTGCATTGTATAAACCGCAATGTTTGAGCAATGGTCGGATATACGTTCAAAGTTTGTAAGCAAATCTGTAAATATAAAGCCAAGCTCAATTGTACATTCGTTTGCCTGCAGTCTTTCAATATGCATAGCCTTAAGCTTGTCGTTAAGCCCGTCAATAACCTGCTCAAGCGGCTCTACGTGCGATGCCTTGTCGGCAGCATCATTTTGGAATGATGTAACGGTTAAATCAACAATTTCGTTAATTGCATCTGACACAAGCGCAAGCTCTTTTTGTGCATCGTCTGAAAAACGAATGCCTTTAGTGTGCATTTCTTCAGCAAGCTTACAAATATTAAGTGCGTGGTCACCTATACGCTCGTAATCACCAATTGAATGAAGCATTCTGGCAACTGCATGTGAATCGGCAGGGGAAAGGTTGTTACTGCTTATTCTGACTAAGTATGTACCAAGCCTGTCCTCATATTTGTCGGTAAGGGTTTCAAGGTCAACAATGCGGTTTACGTCAGCTTCTGTATAGTTTTTAAATAACTTTATTGCCGATACAAGTGCATCTCTTGAATGCTCGGCCATTTCGTTAGCAAGTCGGTGACATTCCGAAATAGCAAGGGGTGAGTTATTAAATATACGCTCGTCCAGAAATACGGTGTGGGTTTCTTCCTGCTTTTCAGGAACAACCCATATACAAAATTTAATTAGTAATTTTTTAATAGGCGCTAAAAGAATGGTGTTAATTGTGTTGAATAAGGTGTGAATTATTGCAACACCAACCATTGCAATTTCGGCGCCTAAAATGTTAACACCAAGGGCACGCATAACGTACATAATAATCATACAAAAGACAGAGCCGAATACGTTAACCGCAGAGTGCATTACAACAACGCGCTTTGCGTTTTTATTTGTGCCGATAGAAGAAATAAGCGCTGTAACACAGGTACCGATGTTTGCACCAAGCACAAGCGGAATTGCCATTTCCCAGGTTATTCCACCCGAGAGGGCAAGCGCCTGAACAATACCGATGGTTGCGGCTGACGACTGAATAACACCTGTAAACACGGTAGAAACCAAAAGTGCTATAATCGGGCTTTTGAGCGCCAATAAAAACGTGTCAAAACCGTCAAGTGTGCGGACGGAAGCCATTGAATCGCTCATAAGGTCCATACCGCAAATTAAAATTGAAAAGCCGATAAAAATGTTTCCAAGCTGTTTTTTCTTATCGCTTTTTGAAAACATCTGCATCATAATGCCCACACCTGCAAGCAGAGGGGCAAAGGTGCTGGGATTTAAAAGTGTTATAAAGAAATTACCTTCAAGGCCCGCAAGGCTTAAAAGCCAGGCGGTAAGGGTTGTGCCTACGTTAGAGCCCATAATCATACCGAAGGTGTTTGTAAAATCCATAATCCCGGAGTTTACAAGACCAACCAGCATAACCGTCATAGCAGAGGATGACTGAATGGCAATTGTAATACCAGCGCCTAAAAAGAAGCCCAAAAGGTCGTTTGAGGTAACCTTTTTCATTGTTCTTTCAAGCCCGCCGCCTGCCATTGTTTCAAGCCCGCCGGACATAACGTTCATACCAAAAAGGAAGAACACAAGTCCGCCGACAAGCATAACGATCATATTAAAGATAGTTTCCATATAGCTTCACCATTAAAATTCAACAGCTTTTTCGATATACGCCTTAAGGTCGGAAATGGGGATGCGCTTTTGTTCCATTGTGTCACGGTCACGAACTGTAACACAGCCGTCTTCTAAGGATTCGAAGTCGTAGGTGATGCATATCGGTGTACCGATTTCATCTTCACGGCGGTAACGTTTACCGATAGAGCCTGCATCATCATAATCAACGTTGAAGTATTTCGAAAGCTCGGTGTAAACTTCGCCAGCTTTGTCAGCAAGCTTTTTAGAAAGGGGAAGAACAGCAGCCTTGAAGGGTGCAAGAGCAGGGTGTAAGCGAAGAACAACGCGGGTGTCACTCTTTTCATCGGTTTCTTCATCATAAGCGTTGCAGAAGAAGGCGAGAAGCACACGGTCAGCACCGAGTGACGGCTCGATAACGTAGGGAATGTACTTTTCATTGGTTTCGGGGTCGAAGTATTCCATACTTTCGCCTGAATGATTTGCGTGCTGCGTTAAGTCATAATCGGTACGGTCAGCAACGCCCCAAAGTTCGCCCCAACCAAACGGGAACAAGAATTCAAAGTCGGTGGTTGCTTTTGAATAGAAGCAAAGCTCATCCTTATCGTGGTCACGAAGACGAAGGCTGTCTTTGTCCATACCAAGATTTAAGAGCCAGTCACGGCAATAACCGCGCCAGAATTCAAACCATTCAAGGTCGGTGCCGGGCTTACAGAAGAACTCAAGCTCCATCTGCTCAAACTCGCGTGTGCGGAAAATAAAGTTACCGGGGGTAATTTCATTACGGAAGGATTTACCTATCTGTGCAACACCGAAGGGAACCTTTTTTCTGGTTGTGCGGGCAATGTTTTTGAAGTTTACAAAAATGCCCTGCGCAGTTTCGGGACGAAGATAAAGGGTAGAGGTGCTGTCTTCGGTAACACCCTGGAAGGTTTTAAACATAAGGTTAAATTTGCGAATGTCGGTAAAATCGTGTGAGCCACAGTCGGGGCATCCGATCTGGTGTTCTTTAATATACTCGCTCATTTCGTTGTCGCTCATAGCGGCAGGATTATCAGAAAGACCGTTCTGTGCGACGTAATCTTCAATCAATTTGTCAGCACGGTGACGTGTCTTACAATTCTTACAGTCCATAAGCGGGTCGGAAAAGCCGCCAAGGTGACCTGATGCAACCCAGGTTTCAGGGTTCATAATAATTGCACTGTCAAGACCAACGTTATAAGGACATTCCTGTACAAACTTTTTCCACCAAGCTTTTTTGATGTTGTTTTTAAGCTCAACACCCAAGGGGCCGTAGTCCCAAGAGTTTGCTAAACCGCCGTAAATTTCACTGCCGGGATAAATAAAGCCGCGGCCTTTGGCCAAGGTTACGACCGTTTCCATATTTTTCATTGAATTTTCCATTATTTTATCCTCCGATAAAGCCAAATTTCTACGAATACTATATTACCCAAAAAACAGTTAAAAGTCAATACTTGACATATTTAATTATATAGTTTATACTTTATAAATAGAAGATTTTTAGAAGGTGTAATTATGAGCGAAAACTTTATTTCTTATAAAGAAAAACCTTTAGTTAGGTGCAAAAACGAAATTTATTACGGTGATATGGCCGAAGCCTTTGTGGTTAAATTTACAATTTTAAGTGAAGATGCCAACGGCGACCCAAATAAAATTAAGGTTCAGCTTTTAAAAAGCGACACCGCTTTAAGCGATAAAGACCGCGTTGTTAAAGAAACCACCAAGTCTTCAATGTTTGAAGCACTTGACTTTGGCTTTGTATGGCTTGAAAGAGCATTAAAGTCATAAACTCTCAAAAAGAAAACTGCTTGAGTTTGACTCAAGCAGTTTTTTGTTTTTATTTAGCGTAATCAACAGCGCGGCTTTCGCGGATAACGTTAACCTTAATCTGACCGGGATATTCGAGTTCATTCTCAATTCTTTCGGCAATCTGGTGTGACATAAGCACCATCTGGTCTTCTGTTACAACCTCGGGTTTAACGATTATACGGATTTCGCGACCTGCCTGAATAGCAAACGAGCCTTCAACACCGTTAAAGGAATTGGCGATTTCCTCCAACTTTTCAAGTCTCTTAATGTAGCTTTCAATGTTTTCGCGGCGTGCACCGGGACGTGCGGCAGAAATAGCGTCTGCGGCCTGAACGATGCAAGCGATAAGGGTTTTTGCTTCAACCTCACCGTGGTGAGCGTGAATAGCGTTAACTACGGTATCGTTTTCGCGATATTTTTTAGCAACCTCAACACCAAGCTGAATGTGTGAGCCTTCCTGCTCGTGGTCAAGCGCTTTACCAATATCGTGAAGCAAGCCTGCACGTTTTGCAAGGGTTACGTCTGCGCCCATTTCAGCAGCCATAAGACCTGAAAGGTAGCAAACCTCAAGCGAGTGGTTAAGCACGCTTTGACCGTAGCTTGTGCGGTATTTAAGCTTACCGAGAAGCTTAATAATTTCGGGGTGTAAATTGGGCACACCCGCATCTATCATAGCGCGTTCACCGGTCTGCTTAATGGTGGTTTCAACTTCATTAGTTGCTTTTTGAACAGATTCTTCAATTCTTGCGGGGTGAATACGTCCGTCAAGAATAAGCTTTTCAAGGGTAACACGTGCAATTTCACGTCTTACAGGGTCAAAGCTTGAAAGGGTAATTGCTTCGGGTGTGTCGTCAATAATAAGGTCAACACCTGTTGCGGTTTCAAGGGCGCGGATGTTACGACCCTCACGGCCGATGATGCGACCCTTCATTTCATCACTGGGAAGCGGAACAACCGAAACGGTCATTTCAGATGAGTGGTCAGCCGCACAACGCTGAATAGCGTGACCCACAATGTTTTTGGCAATGCGGTCGCAGTCGTCTTTAAGATGCTGTTCATAATCCAAAATCTTAACTGCTTTTTCGTGGGTGAGCTCATCATCCAAAAGCTGTAACAAATGTGCCTTTGCCTGATCCTTTGTAAAGCCTGAAATTTTTTCAAGCAGGTCCATCTGGCTTTGCTTTAAACGGTCACATTCTTCAAGCTTTGCTTCAATTTCTTTGGCTCTCAGTGCCAGTTTTTCTTCTTTTGCTTCGAAGTTTTCGATCTTTTTGTCAAGACTTTCTTCCTTTTGCTGAAGTCTGTGTTCCTGACGTTGAACTTCGCTTCTTCTTTCGCGAAGGTCTTTTTCAGTTTCCTGACGCAAGGTGTGAACTTCTTCTTTCGCCTCTAATAAAGCTTCGCGCTTTTTAGATTCGGCGGTTTTAATGGCGTCGTTTAAAATGCGTTTTGCTTCGTCTTCAGCCGAGCCGATTGTAGCTTCTGCTGATTTGCGACGGTAAGCCGAACCGGCAAAAAAACCGATAACGGCCAGGACAAGTGCAACGGCGCCCATAATAATCCATGGCATAAATATGCACCTCCTATATAAAACACGGTTTTTTAAAACAGGGCCGTGTGTTTTCCCTGCGATATATCAACTCATTTTATGAAATATTCGCCAAATTATCCCATAAAAGCAAAGCTGCAATATTATCTTTATAATTTTACCACTATATATAGGATATGTCAATAAAAATTACAGCATATTTACTAAAAAAAGGCATAAAAAAAGAACACGCGAAGGTGTTCTTTTAAAAAAACTAAATCTAAAATTAAGCGATTTCAACAACTGCGCTAACTTCAGTAAGCTTAGCCTTGAGTTCTTCAGCTTCTTCCTTAGAAACAGCTTCCTTAAGGGTCTTGGGAGCGCCGTCAACGATAGCCTTAGCTTCAGCAAGGCCGAGACCGGTGATTTCGCGAACAACCTTGATAACCTTAATCTTTTCGGGGCCAGCTTCCTTAAGGATAACGTCGAATTCGGTCTTTTCTTCAGCTGCTGCTGCGCCGCCTGCTGCGGGAGCTGCTACTGCTACAGCTGCTGCTGCAGATACGCCAAATTCTTCTTCTACTGCCTTTACAAGTTCAGAAAGTTCTAATACGGTAAGAGTTTTTAACTCTTCAATTATAGCTGTGATTTTTTCAGATGCCATTTTATTTTCCTCCAATATAATTTGTTTTTTGAAAAATTTTAATTAAGCTTCGCCGTTTTCTTTATCAACGATAGCCTGTACTGCGCGAGCAAATGCCGCGATAGGTGCCTGGAAGGCATTGCAAACAGTTGCAAGGAGAACTTCCTTGGTGGGAAGCTTTGCAAGAGCGTCAATAGTAGCTGTGTCAACAACCTTGTCATCAAGGAAACCTGTCTTGATTTTGAAGTCGGGATGTGTTTCAGCAAACTTTGAAAGAATTCTTGCTGCTGCGGTGTAGTCTTCATCAGCGAGTGCGATAGCAGTTGTGCCTTCGAGAGCAAAGCTCATATCAGCATAACATGTGTCAGCAATAGCACGACCGAGAAGAGTGTTCTTTACAACGAAGTAATCAACGCCGTTTTCACGAAGCTCTTTACGGAGCTTAGTATCGTCAGCAACTGTGATACCCTTGTAATCAACTACAACACCTACGATAGCCTTTTCTAACTTTGCAGAAAGTTCAGCTACCTGCTTTTGTTTTTGTTCTAATACTGCTGCGTTTGGCAATTTTGTCACCTCACAAAATTTTAGATTTTGCAATCTAAAAAAGAAGTCCGTCATTGCATAAGGCAAGACGGACGAAAATAAGCATAAATAAAATATTTAAGCGCTTACCTCGGTAGGCGATAAACTTACGGCATAATGCCACCTACTGTCTTTGGATTGCAACAAGGGGATTATACATCAAAAAACACCTTTTGTCAAGATGTTTTTTGTTTTAATATGCATTTTTAATAAACTTTGTAATTTTCTTACCTGAAAAACGCACGGCAATTCTTAACCAAGGGTATAAAATTGACGGATATAGCCCCGAATGTATTGCAACGACAAGTATGGATAAAAAGAATTTGAGAATGTCGTATCTGGTATCATACGTATTGACTGATTTGTTCATTTTACACCTCTTTTCAAAATAAAAGATATGCTATCGCTATGATAGCATATCTTCTGATTTTTTCAATATTATGATATTTAATTAAAATTTTTTAATGCCTGAAACCTTTAACGAGTCAATAAATCCTTTGCTTTCAGATTTTATTGTGCCGTATTCGTAAACATCTTCGGAATTAATTACGTCATATTTTACATTGGCATAATTTTTGCTGTATTGATAAGTTATCTGAATTTTATAAGGGGAGTTGTCTTCGGGTGTGGCCTGATAAGTAATGGTAAGATTGCCGTTTTTATCATCGGTATGGTTAAGTATGTTATACATAATAACCTCGCCGCCACCCCAGCCGTCATAATGGTCAAATATGAACATTCCGTCCACATAGCTTGCACGTTCCGGTCCGTCAAGTTCATAGCTTCCGTCTGCCTTGAAATCATTCCAAAGTTCACCTGTTACAGCAAAAAGTGCGAGTGCCCTTTCATAGACAACTTTTTCGGGTATTTCATAATGAAATTCAATGCCGTCAATTTCACTTTTAAGATATGGATCGTTATTCTGGTATTGGATGGTGTTGCGGGCAATAACGTCAAAATTAAGACTTCCGTCAGAATTAAAGGTATCGGTCATAAAAAGATTGTAGGTGAAGATTTCTTTGGTGTCTACTGCCGGCGGTGTATCGTCATCGGGACGGTTGTTATTGTTATCTTCGTTTTGATCAGGATTAGGGTCGTTATGCGATGGCTCCGGATTTGGTGATTCATTTTTAATGTTGTTCTCGCCTTTTGGTTCAAAGCTTACAGTTATTTTAAGCTCGGTTGTTTTTTCTTTAATGGCATTCTGGGTGTTGGTGATAATACTGTTGGTATCAATTGTCTTATCCTTCGTTTCAGTAATATCAACCTTAACGTATGCGTTTTCTTTTACAAGGCCCGCATCATTTGATGCGTTAATAACATCCTTTACAACGGTGTAAAGGTCATTTTTCTTGTACGAAAGCTTCTCTGTCACCTTTTTTGCATCATTATTCAGCGGTTCAATTGCCAAAACCATGTTTTCATCATCAAGGTAAAGATTGAATTCGGGATTAATTGTAATCTTCATAACGGTTACGTATCCCTCAGGTTTTGTAAAGGTGTCTTTATTGGGCTTTTCATCTTTTTTACTGCCGCAGGCCGCAAAGGTAAACAGCAGTGAAAAGGTTAATAATAAGGTAAAAATTTTTTTCAAATTAATTTCCCCCTTTATAGTGGTTTTAAAAGTGTAACACATTTTTTGAAAATATGCAATATTAATGCTTTGAATTTTTGAAGCGCAAAGTTTTATTAAAATGTAAAACCACGGTAGAGTTACCGTGGTTTAAAAAGAAAAATATTTAATCTCTTTCGCGCTCGACTTTAGTGATAGCGCCGGTTTCGGCATTGACGTCATACGAATATTCAAGCTTATCATAATCGAAGTCAATTTCCCAAACCTTTTGGCCGTTTTCATAATCAAGCTCGGCCTCAAGGTCAAAAACGTCGGATTTTTGAGCGCCTGCTTCATTTAAAGCAATGTCAATTGCCTCATCGCGGGTGATTTGAGTGTTTTCTGATGTTCCGTTTTGTGCGGGTGTGCTGTTTTTGCCAGCTTCGCCTGCATAATTAGCGCAGGCAGAAAGAGAAAACAATAAAACAGAGGTTAATGTAAGGGCTAATAATTTTTTCATTTTTCTTTCCTCCTGTGTAATTTTATTTAATAATTTAATGGTTTATGACGTGGTAATGCTTAGTACATTTTTTAATTAATATCCTCTTCAATTTTCTCGCAAGCTGTCGCGGGGGTATTTCTTTTATTGGTTGATAAAAGAAATATTCCAACAAAGTATAACATTTGTAATAATGATTCCGTAACCCGTACCGGGTTTATAGCAAGAGTGCCGTTTGCATCAATTTGATGATAAAAATTGCCGTTTATTAAATTAAATATAAATAAACCGACCGAAAGTATTATGTAAGCAAGCGTTCCGTACCTGAAAAGCTTAATATATTTATAATCAAAAAGTGTTCCGATAAGCATAACGGCTATTAATATTGTTGCTATGCAGGAAAATATAAACGTTACGGGATACATAGCGTTATATTTAATTTGCATTTTAATGGTCAGCAAGCCGTAAAAATTTAAAATTATTCTGTTTATCAGCTCGCACGCCAAAGCAAGGGGAAGCAGCCATTTTTTAAGTTCAAAATTGAACCTTTTCGAAATTAGGAACAAAAGAATAACAAAAGCCGAAAATAGGGGCAAGGTAAACATTAAAAAATCGCTTATTCGGTACATTTGCCAAACCAAGGAACCTTTTGCTAAGCTTATCATATAAAAAATTGTAAAACAAATTGCAATTATATTTTTTATGGTGCTTTGCAATAAAAAGTGGGGTGTAGTGCTATTGCTTGTAGGAAGTTCTTGATTATCAGCGGACTTTGTTTTGGGTATGGGGAACAGTAAGCTCCAAAAAAGCACCCAAACTAAAAACGCCATACAATAGCCGCGTGCATCAGGTACCAATAATGCCAGCGGCACACATGGAAAAGCAAGAATTAGGGTGTTATAAAATGCAAACAACACTTTTAGCCGCTCGCCCTGTATTATTCGACTGTAGTAAGCGCAATAAACAGGTGTAATTATTGCAAGTAATAATATAACGGATATAAACAAGAAAAGCAGTGCCGACATATCACCCGAAAACACTACGTTAATAATAATCAGTGATGCTATTAAATAAAAAAGCGAAAATGCAATAAAGGCAAAGGGAAGAAGATATTTTATAATTTTTTTCATAAAAATCACCCCAAAACAAAAGATGTGCTACCGTTATGATAGCACATCTCAGGCGATTTTACAATCAGATATTACTTAAAATAACGGCCGAGTAAACCTTCGAATGCCTTGCCGTGACGAGCTTCGTCACGTGCCATTTCATGAACGGTGTCGTGAATAGCATCAAGGCCGAGCTCCTTAGCAAGCTTTGCAAGCTCAAATTTGCCTAAAGTTGCGCCGTTTTCGGCATCCACACGCATCTCAAGGTTTTTCTTGGTAGAATCGGTCACAACTTCACCTAAAAGCTCAGCAAACTTTGCAGCATGTTCAGCTTCTTCGTAAGCTGCCTTTTCCCAATAAAGACCGATTTCGGGGTAGCCTTCACGGTGTGCAACGCGTGCCATTGCAAGGTACATACCAACTTCGCAGCATTCGCCGTTGAAGTTTTCGCGAAGACCGTCAATAATTCTCTGGTCAACGCCCTGTGCAACGCCTACAACGTGTTCAGCCGCCCAGCTTTTTTCGGCTGACTGTTCCTGGAACTTAGAAGCAGGAGCGTGGCAGATGGGGCATTCAGCGGGAGCAGCATCGCCTTCGTGGGTATAACCGCAGATAAGACATACATATTTTTTCATAATAATTTCCTCCAAAAGTTTAATTTGTTGTTTTACAGTTTTGACAGATACCGTAAGCTACATAAATGGTAGTGTCAGGCGTAAAGCCCATTTTTTTCGAAAGCTCGGCCAAAGGGTCGCATTCAAGCCTTGCATCGTGTATGCAACCGCACTTTTTACAGTGAAGGTGCGCGTGCGGGGTGGTGTCATAATCAAAATGCTCAAACCCGTCACCGACGTTAAGACTTAAAATTTCACCGTTTCGGCTTAGTTCCGAAAGGTTTCGGTAAACTGTACCAAGGCTTATATTTGGTATTGTTTCCCGAACTTGTTCGTAAATCCAATTTGCTGTAGGGTGAGTATCTGTGCCGCGCAAAACAGTAAGAATTGCTTCGCGCTGTTTAGAATAATTTCTCATATTTTTCACCCAAATCAGTAATGATTACTATTTTATTATACCGATATTTTTTAATTTGTCAATACTTTTTTAAAAATTTTTTAAGAAAATTTTTCAACTTGACAAAGATGTTAATTTCAATTATTATTTATATGATAATACATATGTAAATAGGAGCATAAAATGAGTGGAATTATTTCCGAATCGGTAATTAAACGTTTACCGCGATATTACAGGTTTTTGGGTGAGCTTAAGGCAGAGGGAAGGGAGCGTATTTCTTCGCGTGAGCTTTCTGAAAGAATGGGGCTTACAGCCAGTCAGATTAGACAAGACCTTAATTGCTTTGGCGGCTTTGGTCAGCAGGGATATGGTTACAATATTGAGGTTTTACAGTCTGAAATCGGTCAGATTTTAAAACTTGACCGCCCAAAGAATACGATACTTATCGGTATGGGTAATCTTGGTCGTGCAGTAGCGATGCATATGAACTTTGAATCCAAGGGCTTTCACCTTATCGGCATTTTTGACGCGAAGGAATCACTTGTGGGCCAGGTTGTACGCAATCAACCTATCCGCAGTACAAATACCTTAGATGAATTCTGTCGCGAAAATTTGCCTGACGTTGCAATTTTGTGTATACCAAAAGAAGCGGCTGAAGGTATTTCGGCACAGCTTATAAAGCTTGGGGTAAAAGCGTTCTGGAATTTCAGTCATTATGATATCGCAATGAATCATCCCGGTGTTGTGGTACAGAATATGCATTTTAGCGACAGCTTAATGCGTTTATCTTTCAAAATTGGTGATTAATAAAAAAGCCGTCACATATGTGACGGCTTTTTTATTGAAAATTTTCAAATTATAGTTTGTCGGGCAGTTAAATTGGTGGCACATCGTAGGGACAATTCACGAATTGTCCGAAAATAATAGTTAATCGCAACGGGCGATTCGTGAATCGCCCCTACGGGTAATATCAATTAAATTACAGATTATTTACATCCGTCACGGAGCGACACCATAATTTTTCATTATGCATTATTCATTATTCATTCGCGTAAGCGCTAAACCGCAATTTATTTCTTCTTTTTATGAATATTGCGTATGGTTTTTTTCTTTTTCTGTGGGGTGGATTTATCATTACGGTCGGGT
>JAZNOE010000047.1:0-6471 GCA_045580625.1 Acutalibacteraceae bacterium
ACCGAGCTTAGGCGGTTGGTCTTGTCTTCATAATTATATTTAACGTAAGAAACAAGATTATTACCGTTAAGCTGTGTGCCCGAATACTCGCGCACACCCACAAGGCGGTTTGAAAGGTCATAAATATATTTTGTGCGGGTGTTTTTAAACAGGTCAATAACGTTAGAAAGAAGCCCTGTGTTTCCGTACAAATATTTTACGGATTTATTTGCGTTACCATTATACACCCTTGAAGTAATACGGTCAAGGTTATCATAATAATAATTTATATAATTATCATTACCGTATTCTAAACAAGAAACGAGATTTTTGTCATTATATGATGTTCTTGACAACAGACTGTTACCGATTTTAACGTCAATTCTTCTGCCGTGCTGGTCATAAGTGAAGCCATAGACGTTACCGCTTGCGTTTATGGTCTTTAAACGGTCATTTTCATAATCATAGCTGACGGTTGTACCGCCCGACGTAACCGTTTTAACGGCATTTGTATAATTTTCATAGGTGTATGACGTTAAATTTCCCTTTGGGTCGGTTACGCTTGTTAAAGTGCCCGTTTGCTCGTTATAATCATAATCTGTATCGTTACCCAAAGCGTCGGTTGTTTTTGAAACGAAGTTTCCCGTTTCAGAATATTCGGTCGAGGTTATTATCTTTTCGGGGTTGGGCATTTCTAACGAATAGAAATACCACCTTTGACCCGCTTTGGGGTAAGTTGTGTTAAAGTCGGCCTGTTTTACCGCCTGCGACTGCACAACCTCGTTTGGGTGATCATACTGACCGTCAAGCACCTTAGTGTAATTTGATGCGGCGGTGTAAATTACAAAGGTGTTGTCTGACTGCAGCACCGCCTTAAACTTTTGGGCATTTGTGCCGCTGTAGGAATTAATTTGTAACGGCACACCGGTTTCCCCGCTTGCGCCGGTTACGTCAAGATATCTGTCAGCAAAGGAAACGGCTTGAAGTGTGAATATATTTTCACCGTCACCCGTTAAGGTCGGCTTCCATTGTTGATAGGTCGTACCCGGAGTAAAGCGGTATATTGTGGTAATATCACCAATGTTACCGCGCCAATGGCTGTCAATTGCAAGACCCGAATATGCGTTGATGATAATATAATTCTTGCCCGATTCAATGGTAGTTACGGGCTTACGTCCGACAACAATTGAATTTGTAAGATTACCTTTATTATCATAAGAAAAGACGTATTCCTGTCCCGATGATGACAGCACGTTATGCAACTGATTTTGTTCGTTATAATTATAAAGATATTTACTGCCGCTGGGGTTTAGCATCTGCGACATCTGGTTACCGTAATATGCAAATGATGAATTTGTATTTGCAAGGTCAACAGCAGAAATTACGTTACCGTTATTATCGTAAGTATATGTCTGACCAAATTCTTCTTTATAACAAAACGCACCTGTAATGGCATAGGTATTTGTGTTATGATAATATTCAAGCATCAAACAAATCTGCGGGGTATCCTGCGGTAGAATAATTTCACCCGTCACAAACTGCCAGTCATTATAATCGGGGTTAATATTTACCCGCTTTTCGCCCTTCCACGCACCGTTACTGTCATAATAATGAAGTGAAATTGCGAAAACACGTTCGGGCGTTCCTGCGGCATGTGCATTGATGTCAGTCGAAACAGAATCTGCCTTTACCCAAGCGCCAAAGACGTATACGTCGCCCGCCTTTGAATTTGTCGGCACAACCTGACTTATACCTTGCAAACCGTTATTAATATCGCCATATTTGTAAAAATAGTTCGGAAAAGCGGCCAAACCGCTGTTATAACCCACTATTGAATCTGATATCCAACTTGTTATACCGTTTGTTGCATTTGAATTTTCAATAAGGTTAAAGCTGCTTTCACCTGCGCCCTTTTCAAGCTGCAAATCATCAAACCATACCGTACCGTTGGCACCCCTGCCAAGACACAGCACCACTCTGATTTGACGGCTTTCTTCCAATGTGAAAGTAACGCTTCGCCTTTCCCAGCCGTCCGTTTTCACGGTTTTTTCAATGGGATTATACGAAACAAATGCTTCGCCGTCCAGCGTCCAAGCTTCAACAAACATTAAATTGCCGTCGCCCGAAATTTCGGCACCGTTTGTATTAATATAACAGGACGCGGTATAAGTGCCTGCAGGCAAGTTGTTAACCGTTTGAACAACGCTTGCCCATGCGGTTGTCGGGCTGTCCTTATGAATTTTTAAAGAATTGGCGGTAAAATTATACTTATCCTGAACGGTTGAAATTTGCACACCCGTCCAATCCTCAACATACTCCCAATATCCGTCTGTATAACCCCTTGTAAAGCCGGGATTTATAAGAAGATTTACCGCGCTTTTAATCGCACGCGATTGACTTAAAAGCTTATTTGCCTTTGCATCTCCCGGTGTATTGCCCTGCCTATATTCAAAAAACTGCGCAGTACCGTCTTCTTCAGATACAATTCCCGTTGTTTGGGCATAGTCATTAAACTGATAAGCAAATTTACGACCATAAATATCTGTAACAGTTGTTTGATTTTGTTTATAATCAAAAGTATATTTTTCAAGCGTTGACGTACTTGTTCCGTTTTTAATTTCAGCAACACGGCGTTGTGCTGTGCCGTCGTATATTACGTCAATACAATCGCCGCTTGCGCCCTCAATACCCTCGATTCGATTTATAAGTCCTGTGGTATTGTCGCGGAAAATTCCTATCGCTTTGTTATCGGGAAAACTAATAGAAAAATTCGGAGAATTATTATTTTCATTATTATTGCTGTCGTTATTATCGTTATAATACGTAAAAATAATGACTTTTTCTGCAGGGTCGGTGATACTAACGCATAATGACGGTGAATTAGAATCATAGGCAAAGCTGTACACTCTGCCAGCACCGTCGGTTATGGTTTTAATACGTATGACACCGCTTACTTCCTCGTATTGAACAGTTGACGATATACCATCATTATTTTTAATGCGCAAAAGATTACCGTGACCGTCAAAATACATTGTATTTCCGTCAACGTCGCAAATCTTAAAGCATGCGGCAGACTCGGCACTATCACTGCCTTGGGTTATTTCATAAAGCGTATAGCCCAGACCGTCTTCATCTTTTCCAACATAGGTACCGTCTTCAAAATAAAACCAGTGACGTGTGCCGTCGGCATCATTAAGATAATACCTGAAGCCATTTTCGGCCATTTCGGCATTATAGCATATGTAAATATGATAATTTGTCTGAACACCGGGATGGAAAACCGTATACGGCACCGCTTCAGCATTAGAATTATACACAAGCGACAGCTTGACCGGCATAAGATTTCCCGAATTTTCGGTAAGCGGCTGTGTAAATATAAAATTACCGTTATAATTATTTACCGATGCCGTACCCGAACGCCCTGCAGACAAATTGGTATAGCTCCAATACCCTTCATAACCCGACATATTTCGGTAATTTATTGTCATAATCGGTCTGGCGGCAGTATATCCCGTATAATGAATTGAATAAAACCATGCCTTTGCAGGGGTGGTTTTATCGGTAGAAAGCGATATACCATAATTTGTATATTCACCCGAATACCATCCGCGTACCAGCTCGGTTATTTCAAAGGTTTGAAATGCCGTTGTGCTGGTTTGTGGGGTAAGAGTCAAATAATCTTTTATAATGCCATCACTTTGCGGTCTGTTATTCCATTTTACAGTATATGGATCCCACGTTTGAGTTAATTCCTTAATATGAACGTTTAATCCAACTTCACAGGTTCTTAAAAACAAATAAACTTTGGCATCAATTACTTTATCAGCAATATTCAATGCGGGAAGCTTATCAAATTTAATATAACTTTCGGTTTGACCAAAGCCCGAAATATTGCCTACGTAAAGGCTTCCCATTTCATTTGTGCCCGAAGCCAAATAACATTTTTCGGGATTAGCCGAAGACACAAATGCGGTCTTTGTTTCATTTTTATCTTGCTTTGACATTAAAACAGGGTCTACCAAAACAGGATATGCCCTGCCTTCATCATTAAGCCACGCTTCATCTAACGAAATTATAACGTTGAATTTACCGTCTTTTACAACATCAAGCTTAATTGATACGTTATCACAATATTCCCCGTCGCTATCTTCCATATATGGCGCAGAAATTGTATATATAACATCCCCGTCTTCATTTTTCAAAACAATTGTTTTATCATCAAGCTGTTGCGGGACAAGACCGTTTGCTTTGTATTCTGCATTAAACACCGTTTGCGCTTTGTTGTTTTTTAGAATAATATTCTCTTTCAATGCAGTCGGCAATATAATATATTCTAAATCAACGTTTTCATAAACGTTTTCAAACAAAACAGTAGAAGTCAGCTTATCCAGATATGCAATATCCGTTGATGCTTCGTTTTCTTTTACAATACCGGTGCTTTTTTGTGCGTCCAAATAATACCAAGAAATTTTGTACCCGCTTTTTTCTACACGCACAAATTTTTTACCGTTTGTTTTTTTAGAAAGTCTTATATCAATATCGGATTTTTTATTAACAAACTCCGTACCGCTTATTTCTTCCGATTCTTTTTCAATTAATGTATTGTCATAATCCGTCCATCCGCCATTTTCTTTAAAATGAACGGGCTGTGGATACTGTGCATACATAAATGAACCGTCACTTAAACGGAAAACCTTTTTGTTGGCCTCTCGTTTTTCGGCAAGCTCACCTAAAATATATGCTTCCTCTTTTTCTTCAGTTACTTGTGTGTTGGGCTCTTCAACAGTGACACTTTCTTCCGAAGCCGCAATAACATCTTCTGCCGCAATAATTGGAATATGTGTCACAACCATAGCAACAGATAAAACAAAAGCTAATAAAATCTTAAAATGTTTTTTCACATAAATCTCTCCTTAAATTTCATTTTAAGAACTTTTGTAACAAACCATTGGAATCACCCAAACCCTTTCTGAAAATGCAAAAACCGCAAGGATACCCCTTGCGGTTTAATTCTTTAAAATATTACGGCCAAACCGCCGAAAAACCTTTTTCTTTATTTTACCATATTTACCCATATATATCAAGAAATTAATTTTTATTATATATCCAAAAAACACTTGCAAAATTCGACTAAAGGTGTTATTATATTAAAGTTAAATGCGATGATGAAGGAAAGTAAGTGCCTTTCACCTTTCAGAGATTGTCCGCCTTGGCTGAAAGCGGTCATAAGTGCTGAATTTCACCGAAGTTCCCTTTTGAGCAGCAACCTTGAACTTACAGTAGGGGTTGACGGGTAATCCCGTTACAGATTACAAGAGTGTTTGCTTTTGGCAAAAATTACGGGTGGTACCGCGGATTAATTTGTATTTTTTACTCCGTCCTGTTTATGCAGGGCGGAGTTTATTTATTTTTGGAGGAATTTTAATGAAAGCACAACTTGAAGCAATTAAAGCTGCTGCTATTGCGGCGGTTAATGCTGCAAATGACCAGTCCGAAATCGAAGCCTTACGCGTTCAATACCTCGGCAAAAAGGGTGAGCTTACCGCAATTTTAAAGCAGATGGGCTCGCTTTCCCCTGAGGAAAGACCGATAGTAGGTCAGCTTGTAAACAAAGCAAAAACCGAGCTTGAGGAGGCCATTACCGAAGCTGCCAAAGGCTTTAAATTAAAGGCTGCCGACGAGCGACTTAAAAACGAAACACTCGATATTACTCTGCCCTCAAAACCGGCTGTCACCGGCAAGCTTCATCCCCTTAATATCGTGCTCAACGATATGATTGACATCTTCCAGTCTATGGGCTTTGACGTTGTTGACGGACCCGAGGTTGAAACCGACCACTATAACTTTGAGGCTTTAAACGTTCCTGCCGACCACCCCGCAAGAGATATGCAGGACACCTTCTATTTGGCAGAAAATCTCCTGCTCCGTACCCAAACCTCTGCTACACAGATTCGTACAATGGAGCAGAGAAAGCCCCCGATAAAGATGATTTGCCCGGGACGTGTTTATCGTGCCGACGAGGTTGACGCTACCCACTCCCCTGTTTTCCACCAGATTGAAGGTCTTCTAATCGACAAGAACATCACTATGTGTGATTTGAAGGGCCTTTTGGAGCACTTTGCTCACGAAATCTACGGACCCGAAACCGAGGTTAAGTTCCGTCCTTCCTTCTTCCCGTTCACCGAGCCTTCGGTTGAGGTTGACGTCACCTGCTCCGAGTGTAAAGGTAAAGGCTGGCGCGTATGTAAGGGCAGCGGTTGGATTGAGATTTTAGGTGCCGGCATGGTACATCCGAGAGTATTACAATCCTGCGGAATCGACCCCGAGGAGTATTCAGGTTTTGCTTTCGGTATCGGTCTTGACCGTCTTACCACCACTCGCTATAAAATCAGCGATATTCGTCTGCTTTTTGAAAACGATCTTCGTTTCTTAAAACAGTTTTAATGGGAGGGAAAGAAAATGAAGGTTAGTTTAAGTTGGCTTAAAAGATAC